>QKJM01000249.1 GCA_003249315.1 Archangium sp. | reverse complement strand
CGCTTCGCCGAGTCCCTGCGCACCTCGGGCTCGCTCCCCCATGAGGCCGAGGCGGAGGTGCTTGGCTTCGAGTTGCGCTGGCGGCTCACCCCCGAGGGCGGACTCGCCGCGCGCCGTGGCCCGGTGCTGAAGGTGGTGCGCATGGGCCCTCGGCGTCGGTGGACGCTGGCCCTGCGGCTGCCCGGAGGCCGCCTCCGATGGTGGGCCTTGCCCGGGTGAGGGGAGTGAGGATTCAGGGTAGCTCGTTCCTGCCCTCGAAGGCCTTCATCCAGACATGCTCGTCCCGGGCGCGGAGCTCGCAGGACTCCTCCTGCAGTGGAGCCAGGGGCCAGCGGTAGAAGGCCGCCCGCTCCAGGGCCTTCTCCCGGCGCCCCAACTCCACCCACATCGCGATGCAATCCATTCGCGTCGGGCTGTGTCCCGTCAGCTCGGAGCCGAAGACCTGGAGCCGCAGCCCCACGTCCAATTCCTGACGCGAGCGCTGTGCTCGCAGGCGAGCTCCCACCTCCCAGACCAAACGCCCCATCCAGCGCCGCGCGTCTTCGTCGAGGTGGGCCTTGCTGGCGTGCGCGCGCAGCAGGAGCTTCTCCCCGAGGGAGCTGGCCTGGGCCAGGGTGGCCAGCAGGAGGGAGTGGTGGCCGGGTGAGAGGAACAGCTCGCCGAAGAGCGCTCGCAGCTCCAGGTAGAATGACTCACTCGTGGGCTGCTTCCATTCCCTGCGCGCGACGAGCTTTTCCAGCACTTCCAAATCCTGGCGGGTGAAGGGAGTCGAATCCGAGCCGGCCGCGAGGAAGGGCATGAGGGCGAGCTGGAGGGTGCGTGGAGAGGGGCCGGCGAGCTGTCCGAGACGCTCCTTCACCGCGGGCAGCAGCTTGCGAGTCCAGGAGGCTTCCGGGTCGGCGTCCTGGATGTTCTCGAACAGGGCCATGAGGAGGGGAAGGGAGGTGTTGGCGCGCAGTTGCTCGAGAATCCAGTCCTGGTGCGGCTCCCATAGCAGGGGATTCATCACCGCCATGGCGAACCGCTGGGCGTCGGTGGCCCAGTGCCAGGCGTCGGTGTAAGCGAACACGAGGTTCCACGGCAGCCGCTCGGGGAGCAGGGTGCTCTCGCTGAAGTCCGGCCGTCCGAGGGCCTGCCAGGATTCAAAGAAGGCATGCCGCCAGTCGGGGGCCCGGGGGCGGCGCTCGGCCAGCTCCAGGAGCAGGCGTCCTTCCGGGGTGTCCTGAATGTAGGAGAGGTCCTCCTGCACCAGGTCCCACCGGTCCTCCTTCATGTACCAGCAGGCGCTCAGCAGCCGGGCCGGCGCGTAGGTGGGGACGGCCTCGAGCGCCATGTCCAGATTGATGCTGGCGCCCGGGTAGCCCGAGAGACAGTACATTCCGGCTTGCTCGGTCAGTTGCCTGGCATATTCCTCCGGACCCAGCCTCTCTCCTGGGGGCTTTCTCTTCACCCACCCCACTTCCGCGAGGTATACTTCCTCCTCCTCTTCCTCGCGCCCTCCCCACCCCTTGGAGGCGGCCCACCCGCCGCCCGCGAGGACAGGCGCCAGCCCCAGGGCCCACTTCAACACCCGACGACGCGGCCATTGAAGCTGCTCCGCACCTGGGTCCTCCCTTCCCTCCTCTCGATACCCGCGCATGGTGCCTCGTGGTTGAGGCTTTGATGATACTTCCGTCTTCCGTCCCAGGTCACGACCTGCTCTTCGCGGGCGGCCACACACTCTGCTAACCTGGATTCCATGCTTCCAGCCTCGATGGATGGACCCGCGCGGCTGTTGTTGGCACTGCTGCTCGTCCTTCAATGTGCGTGCCTCCTAGAGGAGGAACTCGTCGCGGTGGAGGTGCGGTGCGGTCCCAGAGACCTGTCAATCGAGTGCTGCCTCAAGCAGTTCCCCGATGACTGGGAGCGCTGCACCGGCCATGCTCGGATGGCGAAGGTGGCGGAGAAGGCGACGGAGGCAGCCAGAGCCCCTTCCCTGGGAACCAAGGCCGTCGCGGCCAGCATGGCGGTGGCCATGGCGGCGCTGCGGCCCGCCATCCAGTCAGCCGAGCGTCGGGGCTCGGCGCTGGCCTCGGATGAACTCAAGAAGGTTGAGCGGGCCATCGAGCGATGTGCCCGCCAGGCGCACAAGAAGGTCAACGACTACCATTTCAACGGCAGGAGCCCGAGCCGGGAACTCTGCAACCAGCTCAAGTCGGGCGATCGGACGACCTGGGCCGTCTATCTGGGACTCTTCAAGCACCAGGAGTCCTAGTCCTGCCTGAAGGAGGCACTGGACAAGCTGGTGCCGAGGCGCTACCTGCTCCACTCTCGCTTCCGGATTAACAAAGAGACCGGAAAATGGGAGTACATGACGGAGGATCAGGTGGGACAGGCCGTGGCCGAGCAGGGCTGGTCGGGCCTGAAGGGGACCATCGAGCCGGACATCATCATCATGGACGCACTGGGGCTCATCATCCACGTGTATGATCTCAAGTTCCCGTGTCCGGAGACCAACCTTCCCATATGGAGTTCCTACAAGAACGGACCCTGGAGAGATCAAACCCAGGGCGGTGTCTATGAGAATGCCCTCCAGGTAAGACCATTGCGCGTCTCCCCTCATGACGGAGTCATAAGGGAGGAGGAGTAGCAAGAGATGCCCACCATGAAGTACCCGAAGCTGCGGTACCGCGACGAGCACGGCACACTCAAGGCAAGCGACGCCCTGCTCATGTGCTTCTACATGAGATACCCCAATGAGCGTATTGCCCCAGCCGCCATGCGTGCCGTGGAACTCTTCCGCGAACGAATCCGGCCCATCCAGTTCACCTGGTATGCAGGCGATGAGCAACTCGAGCCGCTCGATGACTCCGCCTGGAAGAAACTCCGTGAGGAAGTGCTGGATCCGGGGCCCGAGAGTGCCGCATTCCTGATATTGAAGGCCGACAGACGTTGGGTCGGTGGACCTCTCGTGGACTACAGGGGGTTGGATGTCATCCCTCTCCCCTACCCATTTCGGAAGGATGACGTGAGCGTCCTGTACCTGCGCCTGCCCACGAAGTACCTGGAGGAGCAGGGTCCGGAGCGAGTACGAGCGCTGGCCCTCGACGTGGCGGCGGAGCTCCCCTTCAACTCGGGCTATGTGGACTTCGTCCTCTGCTCGGACATCTGGGATTTTGGTGCGGCCATCCGACTCATCCACCCACGCTACCCGGGGGTGCATCTGGCCCCGAGTGGGGCGGACCTGACCATGAACACCTGGGTGGACGGCGTGCATTGGATGAACTTCCTCGGGCAGCCGGTGCTCGGACAGCTCGGCGGGGTGGCCGCGCTGCGCGAGCGCCTGGCGCTCCCGGGCCTCTCCCTCCAGGAGATGAGCGGAGAGCGGGTGCTCATCACCCTCGGCGAGCAGCCCGAGGTGGGGGACACCTCCGCGGGCCACACCCTCCCCCTGCACCGCGAGTTCGCCCGAGTCCTCGAGCCCCACCTCCACCACCGGCGAATCACCTACGGCACCATGAATCAGGAGGAGATGCTTCGCTGGGAGCGCCGCTTCCTCGACTGAGTACGGCACGAAGAGGAAAAAGAACACAGCCGGCGCAACTGTAGGTGCGTTCCCCCGATAACCTCGGCATGAACGTCACCGGCCTGAACCGCTCCCAGCCCCGTCTTCCGAGGAACGTGGAGGCATTCGCCCGCGCCACCTCCGCTGCCGTGGCCTCGCGGCGCTCGTCGGTCCGCGCGGATTCACGCTTCGAGTCGGGCTTCGACTCGGGGGCCTCGCGCTTCAACCCCGCGCTGCTCGGCTCCCAGTTCGCTCCGGTGGCCGCGCGGCCGGTGGTGCCCTCGCGCTCCCTGTCCGCGCCGGAGGCGATTCGCGCCAGCACCCGTCCCAACGCCGCCATCGAGGACAACCAGACGGTGAGCAGCCACCTGGAGCTCTCCGGCAGCGGCACGGTGGACAAGCTCGAGGTGGACCTGGATCTGGAGCACACCTGGCGTGGGGACCTGGTGGTGAAGCTGACGAGCCCGTCGGGGAAGAGCGCGGTGCTCTCCAACCGCGAGGGTGGCTCGGCGGACGATCTGAAGGGCAGCTTCGAGCTGTCGGACTTCGCGGGCGAGCCGGTGCAGGGCCAGTGGACGCTTACCGTGGAGGACAAGGCGAGCCGGGACACGGGCGTGCTGAAGGGCTGGGGCCTGGAGATCACCCCGGCGGAGCAGCCCGAGCCTCCGACTCCGCCCACCCCGGAGCCGCCGGGAGGGGAGGATCCCTTCGCGGGGCTGCGGGACGAGGCGCTGCTGCGTGCCATCAAGTCCACGTCGCAGGGCAAGGACGTGAAGGGCTACACCGAGGCGCGTAGGTTCATGTTCGGAGACCTGGACGTGAACGCGGAGGGCAACGTGCGCTGCGTGTACACGGGCCGGGAGGTTCGCGGAGGGCAGATTCCGAACGGCTCGGACATGAACACGGAGCACACCTGGCCGCAGTCGAAGGGAGCCACGGGGGACGCGAAGAGCGACGTGCATCACCTCTTCCCCACGGACAGCAAGGCCAACTCCATCCGGAGCAGCTATCCGTTCGGCGAGGTGGTGAACGCGAAGTGGAGCGACCCGAGCGGGGCGAAGCTGGGAACGGACGCCCAGGGCCGCACGGTGTTCGAGCCGCCCGACGAGCACAAGGGCAACGTGGCGCGCGCCATGTTCTACTTCTCGGCCGAGTACGGGAAGGCGATTCCGGACTCCGAGGAGGCGGTGCTCAAGCAGTGGAACCACGAGGACGCGGTGGACGTGGCCGAGCTGGAGCGCAACCGCCGCATCGCTGCCTTCCAGGGCAATCGCAACCAGTTCGTCGAGCACGCGCAGCTCGCGGACCGCATCAGCGACTTCTAATCCGTGTCAATCCCCTCTCCCTCTGGGAGAGGGTCAGGGTGAGGGATTTCCCGCTTGTCTGCTCAGCCCGGGCGACGCTCTGCGCGAACTGGTCTGACAGCCGTACCGGTCAGTTGTCCTTCTAGCGATAGCGATTCGGACGGATCGTCACCATGAAGTCGTAGTACACGGCAAGGGGCTTGCCCTCGAGGGTTGCGGGTGTGAAGCGGCTCTGGGAGAAGTACTCCACTATCGCGTTCTCCATGTGCGGCAGGGACTTGATGACGCGGCAGTTCGTCACCTTCCCCTCCATGGTGATGACGCACTTGACGATCATCAATCCCTGGACCCGGTCCTCGCGCGCTTTCGCCGAGTAGTAGAGGGTGGGGCCCGAGAGTCTTACAGGCGCGGTCATGCCAGGGAGGAAGGGCATGACACCGTCGGGAGAGGGAGCCACGACGTAGGACGCCGGCTGGAAAGAGGCCGCGCACCCCGGCAGGACGGCGAGCGGGAGGGCGAGGGTCATCCACGCCAGGCGTCGGGACAGGTGCATGTCCCGGGACATACGACAGGTGCCGGGTGGGCAGCCAGCCTCGTGAGACTCATGGGGTCTCCTTGTACTGACTCGGGCTCATGCGGCGCGGGTGGCGCCGGGCTCGCGCAGGGAGAAGAGCTCCAGGGGCTGGAGGCGGCCCTTGACGGAGTGGGTGCCGAGCGGCTCGAAGTCCCCGCCGCCGAGCGCCTCCAGACACTCGCGGGTGAGGAGCAGCGAGCGGCCCAGGGCCTTGGTGGTGTCCTGCACCCGCGAGGCGGTGTTCACCGTGTCTCCAATCACGGTGTACTCCTGGCGCTGGGCGCCGCCCACGTTGCCCACCACCGCCTCGCCGCGGTGCAGGCCCACGCCAATCCGCAGGCCGGGGAACTCCCCCTGTGTGTGCAGGCGCTCGGCCTCGGCCAGCATGGCGCGCGCGGCGGCCAGGGCTCGCTCGCAGTCGTCCGGCTGGTGGGTGGGCGCCCCAAAGACAATCAACATGCCGTCCCCGAGGAACTTGTTCACCACGCCCCCGTGCGCCGCCACGATTTCACACATGCGCCCGAAGTAGAGGTTGAGCAGGCGCAGGGTCTCCTCGGGGGACTGGGACTCGGAGAGGCGGGTGAAGTCGCGGATGTCCGTGAAGCAGACGGTGACGGCGCGGCGCTCGCCGCCCTCGGGCACGTGGCCCGAGAGCAGGTGCTCCATCACCTGCTCGCTCACGTGCATGCCCAGCAGACCGCGCACCCGGTCGCGCTCGAGGGCGCTCTCGGTGAGGCGCAGCAGCAGCGAGCGCATGGAGCGGCTGGCCACGAAGCCCAGCGCGCCGATGACGACGAGGAAGAGGGCCTTGTTGAGGGTGATGTCCAGGGCCAGGACGCCGGAGGCGAGCAGCTCGGCGGAGGCGGCGGGGCGCAG
>QKJM01001021.1 GCA_003249315.1 Archangium sp. | reverse complement strand
GCCACCCGCGCCAGCTCCCGCTCGCCGAGGGCGTACACCCCTGGTGGCCGCCCTGGCAGGGCTCCTCGTACTCGGTGGAGGAGCCGCCACGCTGATGCTGCGCGAGGGGCCACCGCCCGCGGAGAGGCTCGCCGCCGCCGAGGCCGCGACGGAGGACGCCACGCGCGTCTCCGTCCTGGAGGGGCTGGGAGAGGATGCCCGCGCCAGCGCGAAGCAGCTCACCCGGGCTGGCGCGCTCCTGCTCGCAGCGGGGGCACACCAGGAAGCGCTGACCCTGGCCGAGTCCTTCGTCCAGCGCTTCCCCCGGGAGATGGAGGCGCACCTGCTCGCCGCGCGCGCCAGCACCGAGCTGGGCATCGGCCGCCGTGCCGAGCAGGCCCTCGAGCAGGCCACCACGCTCGCCCCGGAGGATCTCCGTCCGCTGCTGGTGCTGGCCGAGCTGCGTGAGCGCCAGGGAGACCTGTCCGGCGCCATCGGCGTCCTCGCCCAGGCGTACGAGAAGCGTCCGAGGGACGCCGAGGTGGCGCCGCGCTACGGACTGCTCCTATCGCGCAGCGGACAGCTCGAGCTGGCCGCGGAGGTGCTGGGCGCCTGGACGCGCCGCAACAACGAGCCGCGGGCGCTCGCGGAGCTGGCCTACGTGCGCTACCGCCAGGAGCGGCTGGACGAGGCGACCACCCTGCTGCGGCGCGCGCTGCGCAAGGCACCGGACACCTCGCTCGCCCACTACTACCTGGGGGCCGTCCTCTTCCGGCAAGGCAACATCTCCGCCGCCGAGAAGGCCTACCGCGAGGCGGATCGGCTCGCTCCGAAGGACCCGCGCGCCCTCTCCGCGCTCTGTCAGGTGCTCGCCTATGCGGGCCACACGGACGAGCTGGCCGAGGTGAAGCGTTCACTGGAGGCCCGATTTCCCGACAAGGCGAAAGCGCTCGCTGCGGAGTGCGCGGCCCCCCGCTAGAGCTCGCCTCACCATGAGCCACCGCACTCCCCTGCTGAAAGTACTCGGCGCCTGCGCGCTGCTGCTCTCCACCGCCGCCTGCGGCCCGAGCCCCGAGCCTCCCGCGCCACAACCCACCGTGCCGGACGAGGGTACGCCGCCACCGGACACCGGCTCGCCGCCGGACGCTGGCACGCCGCCTCCGACCCAGGCTCCGCCGCCACTCCCGGAGCGCGCCTCCTGCAGCGGCCTCACCGTGAGCACCGGCACCTACGAGTGGGAAGTCCTCCACTTGGGGTACACCCGGCGCTACCGCGTCCACGTGCCTCCGGGGTACGACGCGACGCGGCCCACCGCGGCCGTCCTCAACTTCCACGGCTACTCCTCCAATGCCCTGGAGCAGGAGTATGTGAGCCGCATGTCCGAGGTGGCCGACGCCGAGGGCTTCCTCGCGGTGTACCCCCAGGGGCTGGACGGCCCGGAGCTGGGACTCGGCGGCTCCGACACGCGGAGCTGGAACGCGGGCGACTGCTGCGGGCAGGCCCAGCTTCTCCAGGCGGACGACGTGGGCTTCGTCGACGCGCTGCTCGCGGACCTCGACACGCGCGTGTGCCTGGACACGAAGCGCCTCTATGCCACCGGCCTCTCCAATGGTGGCTTCTTCTCCTACCGGCTCGCCTGCGAGCGCTCGGGACAGTTCGCCGCCATCGCCCCCGTGGCCGGAATGGAGAGCCTTGGCGCCTGCGCGCCCGGACGCCCCGTGCCGGTGATGCACTTCCACGGCACGGACGACACCACCGTGCTCTACGAGGGCGGCAACAACGTCCCCTTCTCGCCTCCCTACCCGTCCGCGGCGGAGTCGGTGTCCCGCTGGGCTCTGCGCAACCAGTGCAACGGCTCCGCCGACACCACCTACGTCCAGGGCGACAGCACCTGCGTCACCCACACCACCTGCACCCTGGGCGCCTCCTGCACCCTCTGCACCGTTCAGGGAGGTGGTCACACCTGGCCCGGCGGCCTCGTCCCCCCCGAGTATGGGAAGACGACGCAGGACCTCGACGCGACGCGAGAGATGTGGCTGTTCTTCTCCGCACACCCGCGCCCCTGAGAGCGAGGGGGCGGGCCCTCCCTCCGCCTCCTCTCCTCTCGAGCCGACGTACCCGCGGTGGAAACCCCGGTCGTCCGTCCCCCCTTGCCCTCGGGCCGGGCGGCTTCACAGCGTTCAGTGTCCGTGGAGAAGCCCTAGGGAGGTGCGCGCCATGTCCATGAAGCCCGAGCTGTCCCGAAGGCCCTCGCCCCGGCTGTCCTGGCTGCCCGCCCTGATGCTGCTCTGGAGCCTGCTGCCCGGCAGAGCCTCCGCCGCCGAGCTTCGTTCCGGTGACATGGTGCGGGTGGGGCCCGAGGAGGTCATCGAGGAGGACCTCTACGCCTTCGGCAACAAGGTGAGCATCCAGGGGACCGTCCTGGGGGACCTCGTCACCGCTGGACAGACGGTGGAAATCCTCGGCGAGGTGCGGGGCGACGTGATGAGCGCCGCGGCGAACACGCGAGTGGCGGGACCGGTGCGCGGCAGCCTGCGGGTCATGAGTGGAGAGCTCGTGGTGAGTGGAGACGTGGGCGAGGACGCCATCCTCTCCGCTGGAGATCTACACCTCACCGAGAGAGCGCGGGTGGGGAAGGATCTCTACCTGGCCGCGGGCAATGCCCTGGTGCAGGCTCCGGTTCAGGACGAGCTACGCGCCACGGCGGGGACGCTCACGCTGGCAGCGCCGGTGGGAGGCGACGTGCGCGCCGAGGCGGGTACGCTGTCCATCACCCCGGAGGCCACCGTGGGGGGAGATCTGCTCTACCGCAGCGAGCAGACCGCGCGAATCGCCGAGGGGGCGATGGTGTCCGGCAAGATGGAGCAACTGCCGGCCCGCGAGCGGGAGTGGGGCTGGACCTGGGGGAAGGGCCCCTTCTTCACCGTCTACTTCTGGGTGCGCTCTCTGATTGGACTGTTCGCGCTGGGCCTGCTGCTGGTGCTCGTCTCACCCAACTTCGCGCGCCGTGCGCCGGCCACGCTGCGCGGGGAGCCCTGGCTGAGCCTGGGCTGGGGCGCCGTCCTCTTCTTCGGCCTCCCCCTCGTCGCGGGCATCTTCTTCCTCCTGGGCCTGCTGCTCGGCGGCTGGTGGCTCGGACTCTTCATCCTGGCCCTCTATGCCATCGCCATCGCGCTGTGCTTCCCCGTGGTGGGCCTGTTCATCGGTCGGTGGCTGCTGGAGCGCTTCGGAAAGGCAGGCCCCCATGTGGCGCTGGCCCTGCTGGTGGGGTTGGTGCTGCTGACGCTGGTGGGGCTGGTGCCGGTACTGGGCTCGCTCGTGGTCTTCGCCACCATCCTCTTCGGCCTGGGCGCGTTGCTCCTCACCGCGGTGAGGGGACGGAGGCCCGCTGCGGCCCCCGTCTGAGGCCGGCCCACAGTGTCGGGCACCCGTCGCTCCGCGCGCGAGCAGGTGACACCTCCTGCTCGCCACGCCCCGCGGAATGCACTACGCAAGGGAGTCCTCCCGGAAAGGAGTCCCACCGTGCCCGCGCGAGCCCTCATCATCAACGCCGACGACCTGGGGTACGACCCGGCCGTCACCCGCGGCATCCTCCGAGCCATGCAGGAGGGCGTCGTCACCTCGGCCACCTTCATGGTGAATACGCCCTACGCGGAGGCGGCGGCCCGGGAGGCCCGGGGACTGTCCATTGGCCTGCACCTCAACCTCGCCCGGGGCCTGCCGGTCTGGGCCGCCTTCCCTCGCGATGCCCTCGAGGGTGGCTCCTTCTCCGAGGAACTCGCCCCGCTCCTGACGCCGGAGGTGGTGGAGACGGAGGTGCTTGCCCAGTTGGAGCTGCTGGAGGCGCTGCTCGGCCAGCAGGCCACGCACGTGGACGTCCACAAGCACCTGCACCGCCACCCCAACGTGCTGGAAGGCCTGGCACGCGCGGCCCGCCTGGTGCGACTGCCGGTGCGCTCCATCGACGAGCCCATGCGCCGCACGCTGCGTGAGCACGGCGTGGCCACGAACGACCACTTCCTCGGAGACACCGGCGCGAAGGCCTACTGGACGCTGGAGCGCCTGGAGGAGCAGCTCGCCGCCCTGCCCGAGGAGGGCGTCACCGAGCTGATGTGCCACCCCGGCTACGCCCCCGAGGCGGTGAAGAGCGGCTACTCCCAGCAGCGCGAGGTGGAGCTGGCCACCTTCCTCCACCCGCGGGCGCGCAAGCTGCTCACGGAGCAGGGGGTGAGGCCCACCGACTTCCGCGTCCTCGGCCGGGAGGGTTGAGCCGACTCACGGGCCGGGGTGCGCGACCAGCCACCCGGACACCCGGGAGAGCTTCGACTTGTAATTGAGCCGCTGCCAGTACTCCTGAGACTCGGTGGCCAGTTTCCTCGCGAGGGGACGGTTCTTCCCGGAGTCCCAGAGCGCACGGGCCAGCGCGAACCGCACATCAGCGCGTTCGCTGTCGTCGGAGAGAGATAGCGCGCTCTCGAGTCGGGGGAGGGCGTCGAGCGACCGGCCTCGCTCCACCAGCAGCTCCCCCAGGCGCAGCAGCAGGCCGGTGAGGCTCGGGTGCTTCGGCCCCAGCGCCTTCTCCCTCAGCGCCAGCGCGCGCTCGTACCGCGCTCGCGCCTCCTCGTACCGGCCCAGCTTCTCGAGCACGTTGCCCAGGTTGCTGAGCGTGGCGGCCACGTCCGGGTGCTCCGACCCCAACGCCTTCTCCTGCACGACCAGGGCGCGCTCGTACCGCTCCCGCGCCTCCCCGTGCTGCCCGAGGTAGAAGAGCGCGGCGCCCAGATTGTTGAGCGAGCTGGCCACGGAGGGATGCTCCGGCCCCAGCGCCTTCTCCTGCACGGCCAGGGCGCGCTCGTACCGTTCCCGCGCCTCATCATACCGCTTCAGCCGCGTCAGCACGGCGCCCAGGTTGTTGAGCGAAACCGCCACGGCCGGATGCTCCGGACCCAGCGCCTTCTCCCTCAGCGCCAGCGCGCGCTCGTACCGCTCCTGGGCCTCCTTGTACCGCTTCAGCCGCGTCAGCACGGCGCCCAGGTTGTTGAGCGGGGTGGCCACGTCCGGATGCTCTGGACCCAGCGCCTTCTCCCTCAGCGCCAGCGCGCGCTCGAAGTGCGCCCGCGCCTCCTCGTATTGCCCCAGCTTCAACAACATGTTGCCCAGGTTGTTGAGAGAGATTGTCACGTCGAAGTGCTCCGGCCCCAGCACCTCCTCCCTCAGCGCCAGCGCGCGCTCCTCCCGCTCCCTCGCCTCCTCGTAGCGACCCATGCTGCCGAGGACGACGCTCAGGACATGGAGCGTATCCGCCCGCGAGGGGGACTCGTCCGCCACCTCCGCCGCCGCCTCCACCATGGGCTCCAGCACCTGCGCCTCCGAGTGGCGCGCCTGCCGGTAGCCCACGAGGAAGTCCAGCAGGCTCCACGCCCGGGCCAGCAACACCAGATCCTTTCCCCGCGCGGCCTGGACGATGGCCTGCCGCGTCACCGCCTCGGCGCCCTTGAAGTCCCCCGCGCCCTCCCTCAGTCGGGCCACCAGCAGCAGGGTGTTCGCCTGCAACGGTGCGTAGCCGGACTGCTCGACCTCGTCCCGCAGCGAGTCCCCCAGGGACAGGCCCTCGCGGAACTTGCCGGCATCATGCAACGCCTGCAGCCGGTCCACCCGCTCCTGCAGGGACTCCACCCGGGCGCGAACCGCCGGCTCCTCAGGAAGAGGCACCGCCGCAGTCAACGCCTTGGCGTCCGCGCAGTACGCCAGCGGCGGCAGGGACTGCGCGGCCTGCACCGCCCTGTCCACCAGCTCTCTGTCCGCGCCTCGCGCCAGCAGCTCCGTCAAGGCCCGGAGCTGACTGCGCCGTCGCTCCAGACAGTACTCCTGCAACAGCGCCAGGCTGCCCGACCGCGCCGCGCCTCCCCGCCCCACCTCGCACACCTCCGTCCGCTGCCGCACCCAGGCGCTGGCGTAGCCGTCCAGCACCGCGGAGACGCGCTCGGCCGTATCCCGCGCGTACGGCAGCCCCGTGTCCTCCAGGGCCCTCCGCACCTGCTCCTTCACCGGCGCGTCCCACACGCCGACCAGCCGCGACTCCATGTCTCCGCAACCGGAGCCCTGCTGGCGTACCAGGCCCCAGGCCGCCAGCCCCGTCAGCACCGCCACCCCGCCCACCAGGGCCGCAGTGCGCAGCCGGGCCTTGCGCTTCACCTCGGGGTCGTCCTCCAGCGCCGCCAGCAGCTCTTCCATCGACGCGGGGCGCTGCGAGGGGTCCGCCCTCAGGCCCCGCAGCACCACCCGCGCCACCCACGCCGGCACCTCCGAGGCGGGCGAAAGCG
>QKJM01000451.1 GCA_003249315.1 Archangium sp. | reverse complement strand
GGGGGGCGCGAGGCGCTTCCGGCACTGGAGAAGGCGGCGAACCATGGGGACTGGTTCTCCCGGGAGGTGGCCATCGAGGGACTGTCGATGCTGGGGGATGCGCGAGAGCTACCAGTGCTGGAGAAGCTGGCGAAGGCGGAGCCGGCTCGGACGGCCTCCGAGTGCGAGGAGCTGGCCATCGAGGGGTGCGACGACCCGGCGGCGCTGGCGAGGAAGCGGACGGAGGAGATCGCGCGCCACGGCCGGCGGCTGGAAGCGGCGAAGGCGTGCGGAGCGGACGCGGAGTGCTGGGTGAAGAAGCTGGACGACGAGGACAAGGGGGTGGTGGAACGCGCGGCGATGGAGATGGGCCGGAGCGGGGTGGCGGCGCACGTGGGGGCGCTGCTGAAGCGGGTGCCGGAGACGAACCTGAACGCCAGGCTGGCCCTCATCCAGGGAGCGGCGTGGCTGGTGGAGGACTCGAAGGAGGCGGCGACCCAGGCGAGGAGCGCCCTGCCCGCGCTGCTGGGGCAGCTCGAGGAGGAGAAGGGGCGGACGGAGTTCGTGAAGGTGAACGAGGACTTGAGGAGACTCGTGGCGAGCCTGCAGCGCGCTCAGCCCGGGCACTGAGCCCCGCCCACTCACCCCGTCCCGAGCACCGGAGGCCCCTTGCCACCTCCCTCGGTCTCCTCCTCCACGTCGGGGTCCTCGGGCACGAGCTCCTCCTGGAAGGAGCTGGGCAGCAGGTTGAAGGGCAGCACCTTCGCCAGGGCCATCAACAGCAACACCCCTCCGGGCGCCGCGAAGATGGCGAGCGCCGGAATCGCCTTCGCCACGTCAATCAGTTGCGCCCGCATCCGCCGACGCTCCTCGGCGGTGAGCGGCTGCCGACGCGCGGCCTTGGTGAGCAACACGGACAGCTCGCCCGTCTCGCGCACCTCCTGGAGGAGCCGGTGGAAGTTGCGCTCCAGCGCCTGCCGCATGCTGGAGACGAGGTCCTCCCCCAACAGGTTGGCCGCGGAGGACACGGTGAAGACGTCCACCACCGAGCGGTTGTTCGCGTAGAACTCGGCCACCTCCAGCTCGAGCTGGTGGACGCTCGTCTCCGGCATGCGCAGCGCCCGGGCGAGGCGCTGGATGAAGACGCGCTCGCCTCGAGTGCGCTGGCCGTCCACCAGCGAGGCCAGCAGGGTCTGCTCCAGGATGAAGCGGCGCAGCTCCACGCTCCGCACCCCCTTCACCACGGTACGCAGGGGGCGACGGCGCACGAAGGACTGCTTCACCACGACGCGCAGCTCGCCCTCCAGCGCATGCGGGAGACAGAGGTCCTCCACCTGCCGGAGGATCGCACGCCGCGCGGCATGGGTCGGCTGCCGATCCATGCAGGCCAGGCCCGTCAGCACCTCCACCAGGAGCGCCTTCTGCCGGGCGGCGAAGTCGATGCGGCGCCGGGCCATGTCGCGGCGCAGCCTCCCCCGGGCGAAGTAGTCGAGCGCCTGCCGACCGAACATGTGGGCGTCGGCGTAGAGGGCCCCGTTGTGGAGGAGCAACCCATAGGCCGGGTCTCCCGACAGGGAGAGGGCCCGACGCTCCAAGGCATCCTCCACCCGGCTCCACAGCCGGCGGGAGGCCTCGTGCTGCCGGCTGACCTTGTCCTCCAGGACCTCGGCCTCGTCGAGCTGGTCGGTGAAGACGGCGAAGAGGAGCAGGAGCTGCTCGCGGCGGGGACCCACGGGCGCCCCCACCAACCGCGAGATGTCCAGGGCCATTCGAGCCAGGGTGCGCACCACCGCGAGGAAGAGCTGCTCCTCGGGGGCGCGGGCTCCAACGGACACACTCCCCTCCGCCGGGGTGCCGTAGAGCAGGCCGCTGGCGCGGAGCATCCGGCGCAGGTACGCGCGGGCCTGGGCACGGCCGGAGCTGGACTCGGGCAGACCCGGGGGAACGAGGGGAGCTGGCGCGCGACCCTGGGCCGCGACCGACTCCTCGAGCAGAGAGGCGAGCCAACCCGCCTTGCCTGGATGCATTGAGAGAACCACTCCGCGTGCTGCGCTGGCAGCGCGACGGGAGATACCCCACTTGTCCCCCTCGCGCCACTGGCGCCTCTGGCCGGCACCGGAGCGAGCGGGCGTCCAGCGGCTCACCATTCGTTCTCCGTAGCACGACACGAGCATCCGGACTGGCGGGTGCGCTAGGGTCCGCGCCCGTGGGTCACCGCTTCCAGGTCAATCTCAGGGGGATCATCGATCTCCTCTCCCATCACCTCTACAGCTCGCCCGGCGTGTTCGTGCGGGAGCTGCTGCAGAACGCGACGGACGCCATCCGTGCGCGGCGGCACCTGGAGCCCGACCACCAGGGAGAAATCCGGGTGGAGCTCATCGAGAAGCAGGACGGGGGTCTCCCCACGCTCTTCTTCTCCGATGACGGCGTGGGCCTGACGGAGGAGGAGCTGCACCGCTTCCTGGCCACCATCGGCGAGAGCTCCAAGCGAGAGGCGCTGGAGGCGCGGCGCAATGACTTCATCGGCCAGTTCGGCATCGGCCTGCTCTCGTGCTTCATGGTGTGCGACGAGCTGCTGGTGGTGACGCGCTCGGCGAGGGGGGACGGGAGGACGGTGGAGTGGCGGGGCCGGCATGACGGCACGTACACCGCCCGGACGTCCGAGCACCCGCTGGAGCGGCCCGGCACCCAGGTATTCCTGGTGGCTCGCCCGGCGGCCGCCGAGTACTTCACCCCGGAGAGGGTGCGGCAGCTCGCGTCGCACTATGGGGGCCTGCTCCCCTTCCCCATCCACCTCACCGCCGCCGGCCACACCGAACACCTCAACCCCACCCCGCCACCGTGGCGCCAGGAGTACGCAAGCGCCTCGGAGCGCCGGGCCGCCCTGCTGGCCTACGGGCGAGAGGTGTTCGACACCGAGTTCGTCGACTGCATCCCCCTGCACTCGGAGGCGGGAGGCGTGGAGGGAGTGGCCTTCGTGTTGCCCTTCTCGCCCCACTTCCACACGAAGCAGAAGCACCGGGTGTACCTCAAGGGCATGCTCCTGTCCGAGAGCGCGGAGAACCTGCTGCCGGACTGGGCCTTCTTCGTCCGCTGCGTGGTGGATGCCCAGGGCCTGCGCCCCACCGCCAGCCGAGAGGCCTTCTACGAGGACGCCACCCTGGCGCGCGCCCGTGAGTCCCTGGGCCAGTCGCTGCGCCAATACCTGGTGGAGCTGGCCACGGAGGAGCCTCGCGCCCTCCAGCGGCTCATCGCCCTGCACGGGCTGTCGGTGAAGGCGCTCGCGCTGGACGACGACGACTTCTTCCGGCTCGTCATCCACTGGCTGCCCTTCGAGACGACGCTGGGGATGATGACGCTGGAGAGCTACCGCCAGTCCTTCCCCACCGTGTACTACGTCACCACGCTGGATGCCTTCCGGCAGGTGGCGCGGGTGGCGGCGGCGCAGGGACTGGGCATCATCAACGGAGCCTACACCCACGACACGGCCCTCCTGGAGAAGCTGCCGCGAGTGCTTCCGGATGCACAGGTGGAGCTCTTCTCCCCCTCGAGGCTCGCTCAACGCTTCGAGGAGCCGACGGCAGAGGAGCTGGAGGCAGTGGAGCGGCTGCTGCACGTGGCACGAGCGGCGCTGGAACCGTTCGGCTGCGAGGTGAGCCTCAAGAAGTTCCTCCCGGCGGAGGTGCCCACCCTCTACGGGGACGTGGACGACGGAGCCTTCCGGAGGGACCTGGAGCGCGCGCGGCAGGAGTCGGACGCGCTGTACGCGGCGGTGCTGGAGGGGGCGCTCACAGAGGAGCGCGAGGAGGAGCGGCCCCAGCTCTGCTTCAACCTGCTCAACCCGGTGGTGTGCCGGCTGGCGCGGGTGCGGAGTAGCGAGCAGCTCAAGCTGTCGGTGGAGATGCTGTACGTCCAGGCGCTGCTGCTGGGACACCGCCCGCTCCGCGCGCAGGAGCTGGCGCTGCTCAACAGGGGCCTGCTGGGCCTCATCGCGGCCGGCCTGGACGAGGATGATGCAGGTACAGGGGAAGTGCATTGACGGACAGAGACTGGCGCGAGCAGGTACAGGCCCTGCTCGGGCGCGCGACGAAGCTGGAGGCGGGCGAAGCGAAGGTGATGGCCCTGGAGGAGGCCGCGCGCCTGGCCGACATACATGGGGACACAGGCATGGCCTTCGAGGTGCGGGGCGCGCTCATCGAAGCCGCCACCTTCGGAGGCTTCCCGGATCGGGCGCTCGTAGCCTTCGCGTGGTGTCGAGGACAGCAGCAGAAGAATCCCCAGCGCTTCCCCGAGGAGCCGCTGCTGTGGAAGCAGAAGTGGGTGGTGGGCCGACTGGACGAGTTCCCCCACGTCAGCCGCAAGCAGATTGAGGCAGCACTGGACGACGCGGAGCAGTGCTTCGCGCGAGCCGGAGCCGGCCAGCGCGCGATGCTGAAGCTGCGCTATCAGACGGCGAGGGACATGGGAGACACGGCCCTGGCGGAGAGCTTCTGGGCCCGGTGGGTGGAGGCACCGAGAGACCATCTGACGGATTGCCGGGCGTGTGACCTGGACGACGAGTTGGATCACCACATCGACCGGGGCGAGTACGCGGTGGTGCTGGAGAAGGCGCGCCCGCTGCTGGAGGGGAGGTACGGCTGCGCGGAGGTGCCACACCTGACGCTGGGCAGCGTGCTGTACCCGCTCTTCAAGCAGGGACGTCTGGAAGAGGCGAGGAACGCCCACCTGCATGGCTATGCACTGGTACGACGCAATCAGGAGTTCCTGGCCACGGTGGGCGAGCACCTGGAATTCCTCGCGCTGACGGGGAACGTGGAGCACGGGCTTCGACTGTTCGCCCGGCACCTCGGCTGGGCCCTGGGGCATCCGAGCCACAGGGACCGCTTCACCTTCCTCGCGGCGGCGCTCTTCCTCGTGGAGCAGGCGCTGGATGCGGGACGGGAGCGGGAGGAGCTGGCGCTGCCGAGGGCCTTCCCGCTGTACGCCCCCGAGGGCACCTACTCGCTCCGCGCCCTCCGGGACTGGCTGGCCGCGCAGGCGGAGGGCCTGGCGGCGAAGTTCGACGCGCGCAACGGAACGACGCGTTTCAAGGAGTTGCTGTTTCGAACGAGGCGGATGAGGGAAGAGGTCCACCCCTTCCCCATCCCCTTCCCGGGCTGAGCCCGAGCCTACGGCCTCCGCTCGGGGCTGACCGTCAGGGCCGGATCCTTCTCCACGACGGGCCCGAGCAGCTCATCGATCCGGCGCATCAGCTCCGCGTCGAGCTTCACGCCCGCGGCCTTGACGTTCTCCTTCACCTGCTCGGGACGCGAGGCGCCGATGATGGCGGAGGAGACGTTGGAGTTCTGCAGCACCCAGGCCACGGCGAGCTGGGCCATGGCGAGCCCCGCCTCCTCCGCCAGCGGCCGGAGCTTCTGCACGCGGGTGAGGACCTCGTCGGTCATGAGGCGCTGCATGAAGCGAGCGCCCCGCTCGTCCGTGGCGCGAGTGCCCGCGGGAGGCTGCTCCCCCGGACGGTACTTGCCGGAGAGCACCCCCTGGGCGATGGGAGACCAGACGATCTGCCCCACGCCCAGCTCCTTCGACGTGGGGACCACCTGGGGCTCGATCACCCGCCACAGCATGGAGTACTGGGGCTGGTTGGAGATGAGCTGGAAGCCGAGCTGCCTCGCCAGCGCCACGCCCGCGCGGATCTGCTCGGCCGTCCACTCGGACACGCCGATGTAGAGCGCCTTGCCTTGACGCACGACGTCGGCGAAGGCCTGCATCGTCTCCTCCAGCGGCGTCTCATAGTCGTAGCGGTGGGCCTGGTAGAGGTCCACGTAGTCCGTCTTCAGCCGCCGCAGCGAGCCGTTGATGGACTCGAGGATGTGCTTGCGCGACAAGCCCCGGTCGTTGGGGCCGGGACCGGTGGGCCAGTACACCTTGGTGAAGATTTCGAGCCCCTCGCGGCGCTGGCCCTCCAGGGCACGCCCGAGCACCTCTTCGGCCTTGGTGTTGGCGTAGACGTCCGCCGTGTCGAAGGTGGTGATGCCCTCGTCGAGCGCGGCGCGCACGCAGGCGAAGGCCGCCTCCTCCTCGACCTGGGAGCCGTGCGTCAGCCAGTTTCCGTAGGAAATCTCGCTGACCATGAGACCGCTGTTGCCGAGATGTCGATGGTTCATGCGGAAGGATTAACCCCCCTCACGCCTCGATTCACCCCAGAATGCCTCAGTCCGGCACGAACTCCTCCCGCGGGCCCCGGGCCGGCAGGGACACGGTGAAGACCGTCCCGGCACCCGGCTCGCTGCGCACGGAGATGTCCCCCCCGTGCCGCTGGATGATG
>QKJM01000482.1 GCA_003249315.1 Archangium sp. | reverse complement strand
GGTCTCCGCTCGTCCCCATCCAGCCCCACGGCACGCGCACGCCCTTCTTCTGCGTCCACGCGGTGGGCGGCAACGTCCTGAGCTACGCCGAGCTGGCCCGCCGCCTCGGTTCGGATCAACCCTTCTACGGCCTGCAGGCCCAGGGGCTCGATGGCAGGCTGCCGCCGCTCGAGTCGCTGCCGGAGATGGCCGCTCTCTACCTCCAGGCAGTGCGCACCGTGCAGCCTCACGGCCCATACCGCCTGGGGGGCTGGTCCCTGGGTGGCGTCATCGCCTACGAGCTGGCGCGCCTCCTCCAGGAGCAGGGCGAGGAGGTGGAAGTGCTTGCGCTCATCGAACCCAGCCCCACCTCGTACGCCCGGGGTACGCCCCACGAGGACGATGCCTCGCACGTGATGGCTTTCGCCTCGGACCTGGCACGCACCGCGGGCCTGCCGCTCGGACTGCCCGACACGCCGCGGGACGCCGAGTCCGTGCTGCGGCGGCTCCTCACTGAGGGGCAGCGTGCCGGCCTGCTACCCGAGGAGGCGGGCCTGGAGCAGCTTCGTCCCCTGCTGGACGTCTTCACCGCCAACCGGCGCGCGCTGCACGCGCACGCGCTGCGGCCCTACGCCGGAGCCCTCACCGTGCTGCGCGGCACCGACTCCGCGGCCAACCCGCTCTCCACCGAGAGCGACAGGGGCTGGTCGGCGCTCGCCGCCAGGGTGGACGTCCTCGAGGTGCCCGGAGACCACTACTCCGTCCTGCATGCACCCCAGGTCGAGTCCCTCGCGCGGACCCTCGCCTCACTGCTGGAGCAACCCTGCTCGAAGCAGGCGACCGAGGCCTGAGCCGCCCTGGCCTCGGCCGCCGGCTCAGGCCACGTTGATGCGCCCGGCCGGAGCAGCGGCCTCGCGCGCCGGGAGCACCTTCACCCAGAGGTTGGCCGGGTGGAACGTCCCGCGAGCCACGAAACGGATCGACCGCTCGGAGACGAGCTCCAGGCGGTAGCGCTGGGCGAGTGCCGACGCGAGGACGATGGCGATGAGCGACGCCAGGTGGGAGCCGACGCAGATCCGCTGCCCCCCGCCGAAGGCGAGGTAGACGAACCGCGGCCTCTTCCGCACCTGCTCCGGGGAGAAGTGCTCGGGATGGAAGGCCTCGGGCTGCTCCCAGAACTCCGGGAGCCGGTGCATGACGTACGCGGACGCCAGCATCTGTGTTCCGACAGGGACGTCATGGCCCGCCAGCGTGTCCTCCCGGGTCGCGATCCGCAGGAGACCATGAGCGGGAGGGAAGTGGCGAAGGGTCTCGTCGAAGACCTGGCCCACGTATTGGAGCCCCGCGAGGTCCGCCGTCTCCGGGCTCCTCCCTCCGAGCGTCCGCTCCACCTCATCGCGCATCCGCTCCGCCACCTCGGGGTGCCGAGCCAGGCAGTACTGCATCCAGGACAACCCGATGCCCGTGGAGATATGACCCCCATAGAAGACGTCGACGAACTCGTCACGCAGCTCCAGCTCGCTCATGCCCTCGCCCTTCTCGTCGCGGGCGTTGATCATCTGACCGAGCAAGTCGTCCGGCTGCTCCGGCAGCTTCAGCCTCCGGGCGACCAGCTCCCGGGCAAAGGCATCGATCCGGTGGGCCGCGGGGAGGAAGTCCGGGTGCCGCCACTTCTTCAAGCCGCGCGAGAGGGCTCTGGGCAGAGGAGCCCGAACCAGCAGGGAGGAGGCCTCGAGGAGGGAGCCACGCAGAAAGGAGAACACCGCGTCACACAGCTCATCCGAGGGCGACTCGGAACAGATCAGCTCGAGCAGCACGGAGACGGACAATCGCGACATCTCCCGGCCCAGCGCCAGGGGCTCCCCGCTGCGCACGCGCGGCTCCCAGTGGAGATCCAGCACCCGGTGGACCTCCCGAGAAATCCTCGGCACCACCGCGTTCAGGCGCTCGCGCAGGAAGGCGGTCTGCACCATGCGCCGGTGACGCTTCCAGTACGCGCCATTGCTGGTCGACAGCGCGTGCCCCATGACGATCCCCCGCTGGTTGAGGAGGGGCTTGGCGTAGTTGTTGACCGCGTTGTCCACCAGGAAGTGCTTGATGTAGGCCGGGTTGCTGAGCAGGTACATGCTGAAACCCGGCGCCTTCAGCCAGACGATGTCCCCGTAGCGCCGCTGGTAGTCGAGCAGGGCCTCCAGGTTGCCAGCGTGCCCGCTCCCCAACAGACTCCACATGAAGGACAGGGCGGACGGACCAGGGGGACGGCGCGGCTGGGACATGAGGGGTGGGCGCTCCAATACGGGGGCGCGGCTCCACGGATCGGAGAGCACGCGGCGCGGCCAGAATCTATCATGGCCTGCTCGCACGGGCACCCCTCCGCGCCTGGACAGTCGAGCACCCGCTGGCCGATAGTGTCGATGCATGCGGGCACTCCAAATGATGAAGTATGTGTGGCGGTGCGCGGGGCGCGGACTCTCCCCCGGGCTCGCCGTGCTGGTGGCTCTGCTGGCCGGACCCTCTCGGGCCGATCCGCCGAGACATGAGCTGACGCTCGGCATCACCCGGGCCGACTATCTCTCTCCCATCCGAGGCAGCACCGGCGGATTCACGCTGTACGAGGCCGCCTACCATCGGCCTCTGGCCTCGGAGGGGTTTCTGGAGAACGTGGTGGTGGGCGGCGGGTTGCGCGGCGGTGCCCGTCCCTTCCAGTTCACCTGGACCTCCGCCGTGCCGCTCGAGGGCTTCGTGCGGTTGCAGTTCCGCGCGCGGCTGGGCTTCTGGGAAGTCCAGGCCGGCCCGGAGCTGGGCGTCAGCGGCATGGCTCACCTCGTCGAGTTTCCGGACACCCTGCCCACCTGGGGCCCCTTCGAAAAGGAGTCCGCGAGGGTCAGCCCCGTATACCTGACCATGTCCGTCTCTCCGGCGCAGTTCCGCTACAAGTGGCTGCTGGTGAGCGCGCTCGAGCTGCAGATCGGCACGAGCAGTTGGCCGGCGCAGTCCATCCTGCGCTACCAGCTCGGCCTGCTTCGCGTGGGGGTGAACCTGTGAGTCTCTCGCTGAAACGACCTGCCCTCGCTTGCGGCACGCTCGCGCTGCTGCTGCTCTCCTGTACTCCGACCATCGACATCCCCCAGGAGCGGCTCGACGCGCTCGGGGCGCTGGCGGCCGAGGTGCAGCAGGAGCGCCTGATGGGGCTGGTGAATGAAATCATCACCGCTCACGGCGCCGAGGAGCCCATGGACTGCACCCCCTGGAAGGAGGCTCCTGTCATCGTGAACGAGGAGATCTGCTTCCTCACGCGGCAGAGGAGCGGGGCCGCCCTGCAGCAGCACTTCGAGGCGCTGGGGATGGAGGTGCAGCGGCAAGAGGCCCAGGTCGGCTTCATCACGCTCTCCAACATCATCGCCGAGCTGCCGGGCACCACGCACCCCGAGGAGATCGTCCTCGTGGCGGCCCACTACGATGCCTTCTACGCGGGGGCGGATGACAACACCAGCGGCGTGGCCGCCATGATGGAGATGGCCAGGGTGCTGTCGGGCCACCGCTTCGAGCGCACCGTGCGCTTCGTCGGGTTCGATGTCGAGGAGCTGCGCATGCTGGGCAGCGACGCCTACTCGAAGCAGCTCCCGGAGCAGGAGCGCCTCGTCGCCACCGTCGTCCTCGACGCCATCGGCTACTACGACACCCGGCCCGGCAGCCAGATGAGCATTCCCGGCCTGCCCGCCCCGACGCAGGGTGACTTCCTGGCCGTCATCCACAACGAGCCCTCCAACTCACTGGCAGCGGATGTGTACGCGCTCAACCAGGCGCTGAATCTGGCGAAGGTGGTGACTCTCGGCGCCGCGGGAGATGGCTTCGCCCCGGCGCTGGAGCCGCTGCTGCGCAGCGATCACAACTCCTTCTGGCTGCGGGACCGTCAGGCCCTCTTCTTCACCGACACCGCCGCCTTCCGCAACCCCAACTACCACCAGCCGACGGACACGGTGGACACCCTCAACCCCGAGCTGTTCCGCAAGACGGTGCAGATCACCGCCGCATCCATCGCCTACTGGGCAGGAGGCCCGCTGTGACACTTCTTCGCCATGCCCTCCTCGTGAGCCTGCTGCTCGCGGGAATGGATGCCCGGGCCTCCGACTCCGAGAATGCGTCCGCCCCACCGGGGCACCGCTTCAGCGTCTACATGGGAACTGCCGGGATGGCGCACTTCTCCGACGTGCGCACCCAGGGCGGCGTGGGCGGCGCCATCGGCCTGCGCGACACCATCGACGAGCGCTTCATCCTCCAGGCGGATATGCAGTACCTGTTGATGATCGGCAATACGGTGGGGCTGCGGCTGGGCGCGGGAGTGCAGCGGCGCGGCCTCTACCAGCCCGCGGCTCTCCTCACGCTGTCGACGATGCTGGGCGAGCAACTGGTCTTCATGACGCCCGCCCACCCCTTTCCCGTGCGCCACCCCGCGGTGACACTGGGAGTGAGCGTGGCCCCCCTTCGCTTCTCCATGGGGAAGACCCGCATCTCCCTGCTGGAGCTCGGCGTGGGTGTGGGCTCCGAGTTCCCCGGCCTGGGCCTCTCCTGCCGAGTGGGGCTCGTCGAGGTGGGCCTGTCGCTGTAGGCCCACCGGCCCGGATACGAAAAAACCCCGCCTCCGAGGGAACTGGAGGCGGGGTGAGTGACCCCGACAGGGATCGAACCTGTGGCCTGCGGTTTAGGAAACCGCCGCTCTATCCAACTGAGCTACGGGGTCGGAGATGTAGGTGGGGTTATAGCAGGGAGCCCATCGGATGCAACGACGATGAGCGGCCCGCTGTACAGGCGAGGGGGAGAGCGTGCCCTGGAGGACGCCCCGGGGCGCACGGAAGGCCGCTGGGGAGGCGGGCTTCCTTATAGATTTCCCGCCGTGCCTCCCGACACCACCCCCCTTCCCGGGGCTCCGTACCGCGGAGCCACCGCGGCGAACATGCCCACACGCCGTCCGCACCACAGGAGGTTCGCATACCTGATTCTGGCCGGTGCCTTGCTCGCAGCGTGTACCACCGGCCCCCATCGCTCCGCACGCGGGCAACTGAGCTTCAGTACCGAGGACGTCGGCCGCTTCCGCCATGCCGCCACCCGTCCTGCAGCCACCATCACCGAAGGTGCGACGGCTGCCGCTCCCGCTGTCGCCACCAAGGCCGCCACCTCTGGCCTCGTCGTGCTTGTCCCCGGCCTGGTCACCCTTCTCGAGAGCGACAACGCGGTCAATGACATGGAGGAGCGCCTCAAGGAGTGCGCCAGATACGCCGAGCGCACGGTGAACTCCGCGTATTTCGGCAACCGCCCCCCGACACGCGCGGAGTGCGGCGAGGAGCTGGATGTGGATGGCTGCGGCAAGCCCATCACCCGGGCCATGCGCCTGGGCCAGGAGAAGCACACCCTCGCTCTCCAGTGCGCCAAGGAAGTTCTCGAGCAACTCTGGCCCGGGTCTTTCAGCATCGAGCAGCGCTATCGCTACTATCGGAATGCTCGGTTCCTCGAGACCGTCAGCAAGGCGGAGGAGAAACACCTCATCGACCAGGGCTGCACCCGCGAACTGTGGCGCACCATCAAGCCGGACATCGTCCTGCATGCCGACCACAACCTGCTGCGCTCCGTACTCACCTTGGATTTCAAGTTCCCCTGCCCTGATACCAATCAGCCGAAATGGAAGGACTATGGCGACGAAAGTGCCTATTCTGGACACAGCCAGGGCAAAATCTACGAGGAGGCACTGGGGGGAGATGCTTTGATCATCTCACCAAAGAGAGGGCTGATTCGATGAGGCAGAACATTCCCGTCGTCCGGTTGCGCGGCGAGAGCGGCCTTGTTGAAGCCCGCGACGGCGTCATCCTCTGCTTCTTCATGCGCCGCTCCCACAAGGAGGTGGCCCCCTCTATCTGGCGGGCCTTGCAGACCTATCTTCGTGCCATCCCCCCTCAGTCGCTGGGTTGGTACGTCAGTCCCGACGGAGACATGCTCCCGCTCGACGAGAAAGGCTGGGAGCACATCCGCAAGAAGATGCTCGAGCGCCCCTGGGGCATGGCATGGCACGTCGAGTTGGACGAGGACCCGAGCGAAGCGCGCGGCTATCAATTCGAGTACCACGGCCGGGATCTGGATAATGACCCGATCTTCTCTCTCGACGAGAGCGCTACCAGCGCAGTCGCCTTCTCCTTCCCTTCCGAGTACCTCCTGGAGCATGGCCCTGCTCATCTTCGCACCCTGGCCCTCGAGTTCGCCCACGAACTCCCCTTCAGCTTCGGCTACGCCAGCCTCGCCTTCGTCTCTCCAAACGGCCTATGGTCCGCTGCCATTGGGGAACT
>QKJM01000267.1 GCA_003249315.1 Archangium sp. | reverse complement strand
TCGGCCCGGACGGGATGCTCTCGCCCAGGTTGAGCAGCATGATGACGAACAGGAAGAGCACCATGATGGCGCCCGCGTAGACCAACACCTGGAGGATGGCCACGGTGTGGGCCCACAACAGCACGTAGATGCCGGCCAGGAAGAAGAACGTGGCCACCAGCGACATGGCCGAGCTGATGGGGATCTTGGAGAAGATGACCAGCCCGGCGGACAGTAGCGTCAGGAGCGCGAAGGCTCCGAAGAGGACCAGCTCGACGTTCACGACCAGTCTCCGTACGCGCCCCAGGGCTTGTCCCCGAACGGGCAGCGCTTTTCACGAATGTGCGCCTCGAACTCATCGCGGAAGCGCATGAGGAAGGAATGCGTCGGCAGCGCCGCCGCGTCACCCAGGGCGCAGATGGTATTGCCCAGGCCGATGGGAGGGTAGGGCGCGATGGAGGACGCCACCTTGCTCAGCAGCTCGAGATCCTCCGGCTCGCCCCGCCCCTCTTCGATCTTCCGCAGCAGGCGCGTCTGCCAGGGCGTGCCCTCACGGCACGGCGTACACTGGCCGCAGGACTCCTCGGCGTAGAAGCGCGCCACCCGCCACAGGCTGCGCACCATGCAGGTGCTGTCGTCCATCACGATGACGCCGCCGGAGCCGGCCATCGTCTGCTTCACCTTCATGGCCTCGAACTCCATGGCCACGTCCAGCTCGTCCGCGCCCAGCACCGGCGCCGAGGAACCTCCCGGAATCACCGCCTTCACCTTGCGGCCCGCCGGCATGCCCCGCCCGTACTTGTCGTCGAAGATGAGCTGGGACAGCGTGGTGTCCATCGACACCTCGTACACCCCAGGCCGGTTCACCGTCCCCGACAGGCACACCAGGCGCGTTCCGCCCGACTTGTCGGTGCCCAGCCCGGCGTACCACTCCACGCCGCGGTTGATGATGTGGGGCACGTTCGCCAGCGTCTCGACGTTGTTCACCACCGTGGGGCAGCCGAACAGGCCCACCACCGCGGGGAACGGCGGCTTGAGCCGGGGCCAGCCCTTCTTGCCCTCCAGGCTCTCCAGCAGCGCCGTCTCCTCGCCGCAGATGTAGGCGCCCGCGCCGCGCACCAGGTAGCAGTCCAGCGCGAAGTCCTTGCCCATCACCTTCTTGCCGAAGATGCCGGCCGCGTACGCCTCCTTGATGGCCGCGTTGGCGCGCTCCGCCGGGAACTTGAACTCCCCGCGCAGGTACACGTAGCAGGTATGCACCCCCAGCGCGTAGGCCGCGATGGCGATGCCCTCCAGCATCATGTGCGGATCATCCTCCAGGATGTAGCGATCCTTGAAGGTGCCCGGCTCCGACTCGTCGCCGTTGACCGCGAGGTACTTGGGCTTGGGGCTGTCCTTGGGGACGAAGCTCCACTTGAGGCCCGTGGGGAAGCCCGCGCCACCGCGTCCGCGCAGGTTCGACTTCTTCACCAGGTCGATGATCTGCGGTGGCTGCATCTCCAGCGCCTTCTCGAGCGCCTTGTAGCCGCCGCGCCGACGGTACTCCTCCATCGTCCAGGAGTTGGGCTTACCCCAGGCCGAGGAGATGATCGGTTCGAATGCCGTTGCCGCCATGGAATTCAGGTTCCTTCGGGTGGGGAGGAGGACTCAGGGAAGCTTGTCGAAGATTTCATCCACCTTGGCCCGGGTCAGGCTCTCGTGGTGGTCCTCGTTGATCTGCAGGCAGGGCGCGGTGCCGCACGAGGCGAGGCACTCGGTCTCTCGCAGGGTGAAGCGCTCGTTGGCCTCTCCGGCCTTCAGCCCGAGCTTCTGCTCCAGGTAGGCGAGCATCTTCTCCGCGCCCCAGAGCGAACAGGAGAGGTTGGTGCAGACGTCCACCACGTACTTGCCGGGCTTCTTGAGGTGGTACATCACGTAGAAGCTGGCCACCTCGTAGGCGCGCTCGGGCGTGGCGCCCAGCCGGCTGGCCACGAGCTTCATGCCCTCGGGCGGCAGCCAGCCCTTCATTTCCTGCAGCAGGCGCAGCGCAGGCAGCATCGCCGCGCTCTTCCGGTCCTCGGGGTAGCGCGAGAGGAGGTCCGCGATGTCCGCGTCGAACTTCTTCTGCTCTTCGGGAGTGAACAAGGGCTCTGCCATGGCGGGCGCTACGTACGGCCCGAAAGGCCGCGTTGTCAACATAAACCCTCGGCGTTACACTGCGCGGACCATCAAGGAAATATCGAGCGATTTCAACCCCTTGTTATGAACCGGGGCCCGGAAGAAAAGCGCCAGCATCCTCGCCTGTCACTCCTCCTGAGGGTTGACTACCCGGATCACGCCCGCCTGCGGGACGTGACGGAGAATCTATCGCGCGGGGGGCTCTTCGTGCAGACCGAGCGCCCGTTCGAGGTGGGACAGGAAGTGTCGCTGGCTCTTTCTTTCCCCGACCTGCTGAATCCGGTACAAGTCCTCGGGGCCGTGGCCTGGGTCAGGCCAGCGTCGGCCGAAGCGCCCGGGGGAGTCGGCATCCGGGTGGTGCGCGATCAGGACCGGCAGCGATTGGGTGAAATCTTGAGTTCGGCAGGACCTCAATCCGGCGCAGCGGACCGGGCGGCTCTTCCCGCCGAGGGCTACCGTGTCCTCATCGTCGAGGACAACCCGCACATCATCGAGATGTACAGCTACGTGCTGAAGAAGCTGGCGAGCGGGGTGCTCGAGGGCAAGGTGCCGCTGGAGGTGCATTTCGCCGCGGACGGCCACCACGCGCTGCAGCTCCTGCGAGGCAGCCGCTTCAGCCTGGTGATGACGGACCTGTACATGCCGGTGATGGACGGCTTCGCGCTGATCGAACGCATCCGCGAGGAGGAGGCGCTGCGGACGATTCCGATCGTCGCCATCTCCGCGGGAGGCCCCGAGGCACGCGAGCGAGCCATGCAGCTCGGCGTGGACATCTACCTTCGCAAGCCGGTGCGCTTCGCCGAGGTGCTGGAGACGGTGAAGCAGCTACTGCACATTCCCTGAGTGGAGCTCCCCCTACATGTCGAAGCCCGCCATCCATCGTGACACCGTCTGCGGCGAGGCGCTGTTCATCCTCCAGAGCCTGAGGGAGAACAGCCGCCTGGGACGCTCGAACAAGCTGGCCGACGTCAAGGGCACCCTCGAGCCCTCCGTCTCCCTGGAGTTCGACAGCTACTACCTCTTCCTGCGCAAGTACCTCTACATCGCCCTGGACCACCGGGAGTCCCAGCTCCGGCTCACCGAGCTGGGCGAGCGGATGGTGGACGGCGAGCTGCAGGAGAAGCTCGCCCTGGAGGTGGACGAGTTCTTCGCCGATCAGCTCGGGAGCGAGGAGGCGCCCGCCCTGGAGCCGGGCGACCAGACGGAGTCCTTCATGCCGCCGCCTCCGCCCTCTCTCCTCCTGGACGAATCGGAGGTGCTTCGGCCGCCCGAGCCGCTGTCTCCGCCCTCCGTGCCGCCGGCGGTGCCACCCGCCCTTCCGCGGTCCCGCGCCGCGGAGGTGCCATCCTCCACTCCCGCGCCGTCCCCGGTCTCCTCGACCCGCAACGACGTGGTGTCCGCGCCGGTCTCCGCGGCCTCCCAGAAGGGCACGGAGCTGGACTCCCGCTACCTGCGCTTCGACGCCATCGGCTCCGGCCCGCTGGGGACGGCCTACAAGGGCCGCTTCAACGCGCTCGGGCTGGACATCTGCGTCAAGGAACTGAAGGACATCTTCGGCTACTTCTCCTTCCTCCAGCGCGGTGAGGTGCTCAAGCGGCTGAAGAAGGAGCTGTGCGCCCAGGCCCAGGTGCGCCACCCGGGCATCGTCCAGGTGCTGGACCAGAACGCGGACGCGGCCCGGCCCTACTACGTGCTGGAGCTGCTGCAGGGGAGCCTGAAGGAGCGGCTGGAGGCCGAGGAGGAGGGCAAGGGCGTGCCGGTTCCCTTCGCCATGCGCTGCTTCCTCCAGATGGCCTACGCGCTGCGCGCCGCGCACTCCGCGGGCCTCACCCACCACAACCTCAAGCCGGAGAACGTCCTCTTCGACGCCTACGGCAATGCGAAGCTGGGTGACTTCGGTCTGGGCCGGGTGGTGGAGCAGGATGCCTCCAAGGGCCTGCCCCAGGTCTTCGTGGGCGCCAGCGGCATGGCGTACCTCGCCCCCGAGCTGCTCCAGCCCCACCGCGTCCGGGAGGCCGGCCTCGCCGCGGACGTGTACGGGCTGGGCATCCTCCTCTACGAGATGCTCACCGGACAGATTCCCGGCCGCCGCTCCCCGCTGCCCTCCGAGCTCAACCCCGAGGCCCCCGCCGGCCTGGACGCCATCTTCGACAAGATGACCCAGGACAGGGTGGAGCAGCGCTACCCGGACCTCGACGCCATGCTCGAGGACTTCTACAAGTCCTTCACCGAGGCGGAGTTCCTCGCCAAGGGTGATCTCATCCTCTGCTCGGAGCCGCGAGAGGCGTAGCCCTCCATGCCCCCCATACAGAGTTCCCAGGCGCCCGTCCTCATCACCGTCACCGGGAAGGACTATCCCGGCATCACCGCCCGCCTCACCGGCCTGCTCGCCGATCAGGGGGCGGAGCTGCTCGACATCGAGCAGGTGGTGGTGCAGGGCCGGGTCATCCTCTGTCTGCTGGTGCGCCTGCCCGAGGCGCGCAGCGTGCTGAAGGAGCTGCTCTTCGTCGCGAAGGAGTTGGGCGTGGAGCTGGACTTCGAGCCGGTGGAGGAGCCGGTGTCCTCGGCCGCTCCAGGCACCATCCGCCATGTCGTCACCCTCGTGGGGCGTGCCCTGGGGGCGCGCGAGCTGAACGCGGTGGCCGAGCGCCTCGCGGAGCACGGGGCCAACATCGAGCGCATCAACCGCCTTTCCGAGGCGGGGCTGGCCTCGGTGGAGGTGCGCATCTCCCTCTCGGCGGAGCGCCAGCCGGACGGGCTCCGGCGCTCGTTGCTGGAGCTGGCCATGTCCAGCAGCTCCTTCGACGTGGCGCTGCAGCGCGAGAGCCTCTTCCGGCGCAGCAAGCGGCTCGTGGTCATGGACATGGACTCCACGCTCATCCGCATCGAGGTCATCGACGAGCTGGCGCGGATGCACGGGGTGGGCGAGCAGGTGGCGCGCATCACCGAGCGCGCCATGCAGGGGGAGATGGACTACGACGAGTCGCTGCGCCAGCGGGTGGCGTTGCTGCGGGGGCTGGAGGTGAAGGCGGTGCGCGAGCTGGCGGCCCGGCTCCCGCTCACCGAGGGCGCCGAGACGCTCATGCGCGTGCTCAAGCGGCTGGGCTACCGCACCGCCATCATCAGCGGTGGCTTCTCCGTGGCGGCCGAGGCCCTGCAGGCGCGGCTGGGGCTGGACTACGCGTACTCCAACGTGCTGGAGGAGGAGGAGGGCCGGCTCACCGGCCGCACGGTGGGGCCCATCGTCAACGCTCGCCGGAAGGCGGAGCTGCTCGAGCGCATCGCCCGGGAGGAGGGCATCCTCCTGGATCAGGTCATCGCCGTGGGCGATGGCGCCAATGACTTGCTGATGCTGGAGCGCGCGGGCCTGGGCATCGCCTTCCGCGCCAAGCCCAAGCTGCGCGAGGCGGCCGACACCTCCATCTCCGCCGGGGGCCTGGACGCCATCCTCTACCTCCTGGGACTCAGCGCTCGCGAGTTCCAGGAGGTGTCGGAGTAGGACGGCTCAGGAGGAGCGCATCCGCGCCGCCAGCTCCCGCTGCTGCAGCGCGCCCTTCTCCAGCAGCAACTCCAGCAGCGCGCGCAGAATCTTGGAGCTCTTCTCCTGGTTGATCTGCACCGTCTTCAGCCGCTGCAGCTCCTCGGCGGTGAACTCCTCGACGGGCGCCGCCGGAGCATTGAGGATTTCGTCGAGCAGATCCGCCGCGGAGCTGCCCGCGGAGCGAGGGGGGGCCGCGGGTCGGGGCTCCTCCTTGGGCGGGTTGGGGGTGATGTCGGCGATGCGCTTCACCACCGTCTTCCCGCTCATGTCGACGACCTTGAACTCCTCCTCGTCGTCGCCCGAGTCCTCCTTCCTGCCCGAGGACGGGATGCGGGTGCTGACCACCGGCTCCTGGTTGCGGTAGTGGCGGAGGATGGCGTGCTCTATCTCCCGGTCTCCGGCCACCATGGGGACGACGCGGGTGCGGCTGCGCGCAGCCACCTGGTCGATGGTCGCCAGGTCGGAGGGGTCCGACATGGCGAGCACGAGCGTCTTGCCGTTGTCGCGCAGGGTGACGGGGAAGATGCCCTTCTGCTCGGCCAGGCCGACGTCCAGCTTCGCGAGGGCGCCGACGTCCCGGGTGATGTTACCCAGTTGGACGCGCTGCACGCCCATGCCCTTGGCGATGGCCTGGACGATGGTGTCCTC
>QKJM01000768.1 GCA_003249315.1 Archangium sp. | reverse complement strand
CCATGACCACTCCCTCTCCGCTCTCTCCAGACGTGCTCGGCACCCCCGAGGGGATCGCCGACCCCTACCCAGCCTACCGCGCCTTCCGGGAGTCCTCCCCGGTGCGCTACTTGCGTCTTCGCGCGGGAGCCATCACCGGCCGGAGCGAACCCCTCTACGCCTGGGGACTGTTCCGGCACGCGGATGTCCTCACCACCATCCGGGATCCGGCGACGTTCTCCTCCGAGAGTCCGGCGGTGCTGAAGACGATCCCCAAGCTCTCGCTCCTGCACGAGGATCCGCCTCACCACACCCAGCGTCGGCGCCTCGTGAGCAAGGCCTTCAGCCCGCAGCGCATCGCCTCGCTCTCGGATTGGATCAGCCAGCTCGCGAGAGAGCTGCTGGATACCGTCGGACGGGGCCCCGTGGAGCTCATGGCGGCATACAGCATCCCCCTTCCGATGCGGGTCATCGCCGGGATGCTCGGCGTCCCGGACTCGGACTACCCGTCCTTCAAGGTCTGGACGGAGGCCGTGATTGCCTACGCCGGAATTCCCGCGGAGGAGCGCGCCCGCAAGACGCAGGAGATGATGGGTTATCTGCAGCGGATCATCTCCGAACGACGGGCCTCTCCGACGAATGACCTCATCTCGGCACTCATCGAGGCCAACGTCGAGGGAGAGTCGCTCGCCGACGCGGAGATTCGCAGCTTCGCCGCGGTGCTGCTCATCGCGGGCAACGAGACCACCACCAACCTGATCGGCAACATGATGGCCCTCCTCGCGGACCGCCCGGAGCTCTGGCAGCGGGCGCGCGAGGACCGGTCGCTGGTGGAGCCCATCATCGAGGAGACGCTGCGCTACGAGAGCCCGGTGCAGCGCTTCCCCCGCGTGACGACCCGGCCGGTGAAGTTCGGCGAGGTGGAGATTCCCGCCGGCGAGCTCGTGGACGTCTTCTATGGGGCCGCGAACAGGGATCCTGCCATCTTCGAGGAGCCCGACACGTTCCGGCCGGAGCGCCCGACGAACTCGCAGCACCTGGGGTTCGGACACGGCACCCACTTCTGCCTCGGCGCCCAGTTGGCCCGACTCGAGGCCCGCATCACCCTGAATGCGTTCCTCGATCGGTTCCCGACGCTCACCCGGGGGACGGAGCCCGCCGTGCGGCAGCAGCTCGCCCACGTGAGCCTCGGCTACAAGACACTGCCACTCGTCCTCGGGTGAGCGGAGCCCCCGGCCGGGCTCAGCGGCTCAGTGGACAACGGACTCCCAGAAGAAACCGGCGGTGTTCATGAGGCGCTCGTTGCTCAACCGCGAGAGCGCCTCGCTCACCTCGGGTTGCGAGAGGAGGTGTCTGTCGCAGCTCCCCCAATCCAACCGCAGCAGCATGCAGGGCGTGTCCGTGCGCACCGCCGCCATGGCCGGCACGCCGAGCATCAGGGAGCTCTCCCCGAACAGGTCGCCCTCCCGCAGCGTCTGGAGGTGGAACTCCCGCCCGTCCGGGTGCCGGAAGTGTACCTGGCACCGTCCCCGCAGCAGCAGGTACAGGGCATCCACCTCCTGACCCTGCTCGAACACGCTCGCGCCCGCCGGCATGGAGCAGAGCTGGAGCTCGCGCCCCAGCGCCTCCCTCCGCTCGGGCGTGAGGGTCCGGAAGAGCGGATTGCCCCGCAGCACGTCCTCCAACAGGCGCTCGCGATGGAAGCCCAGCAACACATCCTCCACCGCGGGGTGCCTCTTGAGGATCCGCTCCAACCGCTCCCGCGACAGCTCCAACACCGCCGTGCGCTCGAAGGCCCGCACGGTCGCGAACCTCGGCGCGTCGGACAGGAGCGACATCTCCCCGAAGAAGTCGCCCTCGCTCAGGAAGGCCACCGTGCGCTGCCTCCCCGACTTCAGCGTCCTCACCACCTCCACGCTCCCCTCCACGAGGGCGAACATCGAGTTGCCCGGCTGTCCCTCCTCGACGATCGTCTCTCCTGGCTGGAAGATCCGCGGCTCCAGCGCCTCCAGGGCCGACTGGAACTCCCTCGGGTCGAGCCCCGAGGACAGTGAAGCGCGCGGCCCCTCCCCCTCGGACGCACCCGAATCGTGGGCCAGCTCCAGGAGCCCGGACATCGGCACGGGGGGCCCAGGAGACAGCAGCCGATCCAGGCACCGAGCGTCGAGCCGCTCCAGCAACCGCCGCGTCGGCTCATGCGCCGGCTCGAGCCGAAGGATGACCTTGCACAGGGCGATGGCGCGCATCAACCAGCCCTTCCGTGCCCAGGCTTCCGCCAGGGCCTCGTAGTCCAGGAGCACCTCCTCGTGCTGGCGCGACATGTCGGACATGGATTTCCCCCAGTTTGATAACGACGGGGCTCCCTCACGAAACGCGTGCTCTGGAGCCTTTCCATGGGGCAAGGTGCGCACGCCCAGGCGACTTGTCTGTGAAGGGATTCACAGGTCTGTGGAAAAGCCTTCACCCCATCCGGCTCCGAGTTCACCACCGAACCAGGTGCTACAGCGTCGCTGTTCTTCCCCAGGAGGCGCGAGACTTCCTGACACTTCCCTCCACCGTCGGCCTGCCACTCTGACAGGAGCCACCTGTCCGTTCCTCACGGAGCGCCCCTCCGAGGTGCGTGGGTCCCGCACTTGCAATCGGTGGTAGCCATGCTCACTCGGACACGTCAGGACATCATCGCGGGAGCGCTGCTGGGGACGTTGGTGGGAGACGCGCTCGGGCTTCCACGGGAGGGGCTCTCCCGCGTGCGGGCCAGGCGTCTGTTCGGAGGTGCCCCCCTGCGGCACCGGCTGGTACTGGGACGCGGGCTCGGCAGCGACGACACGGAGCACGCCTGCATGACGGGCCAGGCGCTGCTGGCGGCGCCCGAGGACGAGGCCGACTTCGCGCGCAGCCTCGCGTGGCGGCTCCGGGGCTGGTTGCTGACGCTGCCTCCCGGAGTGGGGTGGGCGACGCTGCGCGCCATCATGAAGCTGTGGTGCGGATTTCCGCCGGAGCACAGCGGCATCGCCTCGGCGGGGAACGGGCCGGTGATGCGGGCGCCGCTACTGGGCGTCTGCCTCGCCCACCAGCCGGAGCGGCTCGGCGCCTTCGTGCGGGCGTCCACCCGACTGACGCACCGGGAGCCGCGCGCGGAGGAGGGCGCATTGCTCGTCGCCCGGGCCGCCGCCCAGGCCGCGCTCCATGGAGCCTCGGAACTGGATGCCTCCGCCGTGCTCCGTGAACTCCAGGACGCGGCCGTCACGCCCGACTTCCGGGAGGCCCTCGGCACGGTGCGCGCGCACCTGGAGCGCGGAGCCTCGTGCGAGGAGTTCGCCGCGACGCTCGGACTGGAGCGAGGCGTGACAGGGTACGTGATGCACACGGTGCCGGTGGCGCTCTATGTCTGGCTGCGTCACCCGAGAGACTTCCAGCGAGCGGTGGAGGAGGTGGTGCTCCTCGGAGGAGACAGCGACACGACGGGCGCCATCGTGGGCGGGCTGGCCGGAGCCACGGTGGGAGCAGGAGGAATTCCCACCGAGTGGCTCTCCGGTCTGGCGGAGTGGCCGCGCTCGGTGCGGTGGATGGAGTCGCTGGCGGAGCGGCTGGCGCGCCAGTTTCCAGGAGGGGAAGCGGCCGAGCACACGGGGCCGCTCCCGCTCTTCTGGCCGGGGCTGTGGGTGCGCAACCTGGGCCTGCTCGGAGTGGTGCTGGCGCACGGCTTCAGGCGCCTGCTGCCGCCCTACGGCCGGGCCCTCTGACAGCTCCAGCGAAGAGCTGGTAGGATTGGCGCGCCAACGACTGCTCAGAAAGCCGCCGAAAGCCGCCTGCTCCCGAGACTCCATGCCTTTCTCTGTTCGTCTGCCGTTCTGCCTCCTCACGCTCTGCGTAGCCCTTCCAACCCTCGCGGCACCACCCGCCTCCGCGCCAGTGCTTCCCGACGCGGCCCAGCTCGCAACGCACCTCGAAGCGGAGCTGACGGCGGCCCAGGAGACCCTCTCGCGGCACGGGCAGCAGATGAAGGCCCTCCTGGCCTCCTCGGCCGACCCGTCCTCCGCGACGCTCCCCTCCTCTCTCGGGCGCAAGCTCATCACCTCGGTCCAGGAGCTCAGGTCCGCGCTTCCGCGGTTCGTCCGCGCGGATGAGCAACTCTTCGCGGAACTCTTCGGGGAGCTCGAGGAGTTCGAGCGGCTGGGAGAGGCGCTGGCGTCCGAGAGAGACCCGGCAGAGCAGAAGGTACGTCTCGATGAGCTCGCGGCGCGGAGCGCGGAGGTGACCGACCGCCTGCACACGCACCTGCGCCGCGGGGTGGCCCGCTTCGGAGAGCGGATCGGCGCCCCACCGGCCCTCGTCGTCTCCGGCGGCGTGAGCCTGGGCTCCTATCAGGCCGGCTTCCTCTACTACTACACCCTGTTCCTCCAGGATCGCGCGCAGGTGATGCGCGAGATTCCGCCCGAGAGCCGGACCTCGCTGCGGACCCTCGGGCTCGAGCTGCCCGAGCACCCCGCCAGCGGCTTCACCATCGTCACTGGAGCCTCGGCCGGCTCGGTGAACGCCCTGCTCGCCGCGTACGCGGGCTGCCTCGAGCCCGAGCGCGTCCCCACGCGGAGCCTCTTCTTCCAGACCTGGAACACGCTCTCCATGGAGACGCTGCTCCAGGAGGGGAGCGTCTCCTCCGACCACATGTTCTCGTCCCAGCCCATCCAGGATGCGATCAACCGCATCAAGGAGCTCAGTCAGTGGAAGCAGTGCCGGTTCTCCCTGGGCGCGACGACCACGCGCCTCGCCCCCCGGGAGATCGACCTCGTCGGGGTCGTGGGTGACAGGAGCCAGTCGAGGGAGCCCATCCGTCTGGCGCGCTTCACCGAGAAGTTCCTGCTCTCCGCCAGCGGCGAGCCCGGGCGAGCCCCCGAGTTCTGCCCGTTCCCCGGGTGTGATGAGAAGCCCCCCGCAGGTGCCATCTTCTACCCCAGACTGGCCCAGCCAGGGGGGGCGCCCATCCCCCTGGACAGCGTCTTCAACATGGTGGCCGCCTCGGGCGCCTTCCCCACCGCCTTCGAGCCGCGCCTCATCCCTCACCGCTACCTCGACTCCCGCACGGGCCAGTGGGTGGATGACGACGAGACCCTGTTCTCGGACGGCGGCATCTACAACAACAACCCCCTGGGGCTGGCGCTGCAGATGTCCCGGTGGGAGCCCGCCGCCAGGAAGCACCGCTTCCTCTACTTCGACCCGGCGGCCGTCGCCTGGGCCTGGTCTCCCGAGGAGGAACAGAAGTGGCCCGGCCCCGGCCTGCTGTCCACCTACGAGAATCTGCTGAAGGGGTTCGTCGGCACGGCGATGAACGCCCAGCTCATGGACACGCTGGAGGCCGAGCCGGAGATCCGCGAACGCATGGACGTGCCGGTCCGCCACGCGCCGCTGGCGGGAGAGTACCTGCTCGCCATGAGCGCCTTCCTCGACGAGGACTTCCGCACCTTCGACTTCCACCGGGGCATGGTGGATGCCTGGCACTTCCTGACGAAGGAGTCGGACACCTACGCCGTCTTCAATGCGCTGACCCACCTCAACCCCGAGCAGCGCTCGGTCGCGGCCGCCGTGGACTCCCCGCTCTTCGACTGCTTCCTCGCCTTCGAGGAGTCGGACGCCCGGGAGCCCGGGACGCTGCCCGAGTGCGGCCAGTTCCAGGGAGCGGAGCACGAGAACATCCTGTCCCTCATGGCCATCTCCCGAAAGCTGCTGGAGGAGCCCTCGCTGTCGCAGAGCAACAAGTTCGAGCGCTTCACCGAGGCCCTCGCCGAGCGCGGCTATACCTTCCGCTCGGGAGTTCTGGCAGGGCAGCCGGCCTCGGCGCTCCGCCGCAAGTTCCGGTATGTCGCGGGAGAGGCGGTGACGAAGCTCACGAGCCTCCAGCCGTCCAGCCAGCGTCTGGGGTTCGACGTGGCAACCCGGCTCGCCTTGAACGAGGCCATCACCTACCAGCCGGTCCCGCTATATGGATTCGTGGGACTCACCTCCAGTGGTGTCGAGCTGGCCGTCTCACCGATGCTGACCTACGAGGCGAACAAGGAGCTGCGGCTGCGCAGCGGCGTGCGCGTGGCGTTCCAGCAGTCCGCCCCCCTGCTGAGTGGCGCCGTCACCCCCCTCTTCGACATGGAGGGCTACCTCAACGGCGCCCTGGGCCTGGGCATCCCCGCCATCCGACCCATCCGGATCGAGCTGGGGCTGGGGCTGCTCACGACCGCCACCTATCTCTGGGGGCCCGGGGACTGGGCCTCGGTACGCTTCGCGGCCGAGGGCGCCCTGACGGTCGTCGCCGCCGAGCGCATCGAGATCAGCCTCCGGCCCCGGCTCTACCTGGACCTGGGCAACTCGGACTCCCCCCTGTACCTG
>QKJM01000725.1 GCA_003249315.1 Archangium sp. | reverse complement strand
AACGCGGTGCGTCTGGAGTACTACGTGGATGGGGTCCTGAAATCCTCGGACGAGCGCCCTGGCAATTCCGGCACCTGGTACTTCAGCGTCGGTGGCATTGCCTGTGGAACGCGCACCTTCATGGTGAAGGCGTACCCCATGGTCATCGACAGCAATGACAATCGAACCACGTGCTGGGCCGCGCCCAACACGGTCTCGCAGTCCGTCACCGAGGCGTGCCCCGGCGGCACCTGGCAGCGTGTTTCCACGGAGAACTGCTACGATCTCTTCATGGCGTCGTGCTACTCGTACAACTTCGATCCCGACTGCCCCTCCAACCCACAGGGCACGGCCTGCCCGACGCAGGGGGCGTACTGCTGGTACGTGAAGAGCGGCAGCATCGTCGAAGAGTACTGGTGCCAGTGACGTGCGGTAGCAGGGACTCGAGAAGAGAATGGCCCCCGGGGCGAGCTTGCTCGCCCCGGGGGGCCAGACGGGCCCGCTCAGAACGCGCAGAGGTAGGTGCGGGAGGCGTAGGAAGACTCCATCCCGCTGTTGTCCCGCACCTTGAACCAGATGGTCAGCTCCCCGTTGTAGGGGTTCTCCATGGTCTTGATGGGGCAGTAGAAGCTCTGTGTCGAGGAGCCCTGGTACCAACCGGAGGGGCTCGGCACTCCACTGTACGTGTCCTCCTCATACTGCCAGAACAGGGTGTAGCCACCGGTGCCCCCGGTTCCGCTGCCGGTGCAGTTGGCGTAACTCCCGACGCGGGTACACGAGAGAGAGGCGGTGGGGCAGTCCTGGGTGACCTCCAGGGAGAGGGTCTGGGGGCTATCCCAGCAGACCGTCTCGTTGTTGTTGCTGTCGATGACCATGGGGTACGCCTTCACCTGGACGGCATGCGTGCCGCAGGTGATGCCACTGGCGCTGAAGTACCAGGTGCCCGAGTTGCCAGGGCGCTCGTCACTGCTGCGCAGGACACCATCGACGTAGTAGTCGAGGTGGATCGCGTTGGAGAACAGGGACACCGCCCACGAGCCCACGGCGCTCGCCACGCCACCGTACGAGCTGCTGTCCAGGGAGGATAACTGGGTGACGCTCAGCCCGGCGCAGATCGCGGCCTGCTTCGTGCCCAGGGGCTCCTCGGACAGGTCCATGCTGGTCTCGGGAACGCCGCCGCAGGCGGTGAGCAGCAAGCCAGACAGCAGTCCGGTGAGGGGAGAACGAACCAGTTCATGCCGACGCATCACGACTCCTTGGAAGAGGGGGCACAGTCCTGCTCAGCAGTGAACACTGTAAAGCAGCATTAGTTGGAAAAGTAGTGAAATCCGTCTTCGAGGACTCCGCCCTTGCCAGTCGCCGTGTCCCTTCGCTACATTGGGTTCAGGTGCCGAGGGGCGCCTGTACCCGAAAAAGACGATGTCACCCTCGCTGTGCCCCGCGGTTCGACATGTTCTCGATGAGTTCCTTTCACGGCCCGGACTCGGGTGAGGGCCGACGCAGAGGGACTTCCCATGGGAACTGACGTTCGCACCTTCGCGCCTCTCTCCCTACGTGAGTGCAAGGTCCGCGCTTCGCTCCTGCTCAAGGGCCTGGGTTCCTCCGACGTGTCCCGTGCGGCGCGGGCCGCCGAGCGGCTGTGCGCGCTCCCGGCCTTCGCGCGCTTGTCTCCTGGGGAGCTGATCTCACGGAGGGAGACGGTGCGTCGCAAGCACGCGCTGGCCGTCATCGCCCAGGAGCAGGGCTACTCGTCCTGGGTGGAACTCAAGCACGCGCGCGGCGAGGAGGAGCCACTCCGCTTCGATGCCGAGGCTTTCTTCTCGAGGCGGGCGGGGGCCTTCCTCAACCGATGGTTCGCTTCGTACCCGGAAGCGCTCGAGTCGCTCCAGACGATGGGTGGCTACCTCTTTCCCTTCCGTGAGCAGTTCTTCATCACGGAAGCGGGCTTCCTCTCGGCCCTCGGGGTGGATGCCTCGGACCCTGACTGGGAACGGATGGGGTTCAACTGGGTGGAGCCTCGGGATGTGGCGGCCCGGGAGCGGCTCGAACTCAAGCTCATCGCGCTCGGCTACGTGAGCTGAAGCGCCTGTTCTTCCCCTCACACTTTCAGGAGTGACACATGTCTACGAATGAGTCCACCGGCTCGCGTGGCGGGCAGCCTCGCCATGCCGAGCTGAAGCGCGCCTACAAGGAGACCGGCCCCAAGATGGGAGTCTTTGCCCTCCGCAACCGAGCCAACGGCAAGGTGCTGGTGGGCTCGAGCGTCAACCTCCCGGGGGCGCTCAACCGATTGCGCTTCGAGCTCTCCACCGGGATGCACCGCGTCTTCCCTGCGTTGCAGCAGGACTGGGTCCGGTATGGGGCCGACAGCTTCTCCTTCGAGGTGCTCGACGTCCTGCCTCCCTCCGAGGAGCCCGTGGCGGACCCGAAGGAGGAACTGCAAGTGCTGGAGTCGCTCTGGCTCGAGCGACTCCGCCCCTACGGGGAGGCTGGCTACAACCCCATGCCGGAGTGAGGTTCTCCGAGCTACTGCTTGCGCGCGGCGTTGGCCTGCACCGTCATGTTCCAGTACATGTCCGGCGCCAGCTTGCCCTGCGCATCGAGCCACTTCTCGCTCGTGCCGGAGAGGCCGCTCGTGTCGGTGGGCGCCACGGCCGTCTCCTCGGCGTACTCGTTGAACGAGTTGATGATGGCGAGCCTGGGCCGCTGCTGGTTCACGCGGTCCCAGCCGAGCTGCTGGTAGAAGGCGCCCCTCATGCCGTTGTAGGTGCGCGAGACGAACCAGCCCTGGTGGTTGTTCCAGCCCGGCATCACGACCATGGCCTCGTCGTTCGCCAGTGCTCCATCGGGCATTCCCCAGCCGTAGTAGAGCCCCCTGTCGCTCTGGGGCGGCTGGTTGGAGTTCGCCCTCACCGCGCCCTGCGCCCAGCGCACCGTGAAGCGGCTGCTCGCGGTCTTGTTTCCGGTCCAGCTCTGCCACTTGATCCGGTCCGTGTAATCGGCGTAGACGACGAGCAGCGGCTTGCCATCGAGCTGGAAGTAGCCGTCCGGCGTGACGCACGTCGTGCTCTGGACGAACTCGCTCCAGACCTTTGACGCCTCCTGCTCGAGCGTCGCCGGGTCGTGGTCGAACTGGATGCCTCCGATGGCGATGGCGTAGCGCGGCGTTCCCTGGGCCCCCGCGCTCCGCTTCTGGCCGATCCGGGCACACACCGCGAGCGCACGCGCCTTGATGTAGCCCTGGTCCACATCGAGATTGTTCGTCTCGTCGAGCAGCAGGAAGTCGATCCGCGCCGCCTCGATCATCGCCAGGTGCTCGTCGATCACCGTGACGTCCTTGCTGTCATACACCTGGTACACGCCGTGGGTGCGTGGGACGTAGCGGATGTTCCAGGCCTCCCAGGTGTTCATGATGTTGGGTTGGGTGTACTTGCTGGAGTCGAGCACTCGCCACCATCCATCCGTGTCGGTGAAGGTGACGGGAGCTACCTGACCCTTGCCGTAGGCATCGCCCAGCATCTGCGTGCTCGAACCCTTGCCATGGTCGGTGATCCACGAGAAGTAGTTCAGGAAGCTGGAGCCACTGGAGAGGGAGACGTACCAGGTGCCCGTGGATGCGAAGAAGACGACGGCATCGGCCCGGCCGTCTCCGTTGGTGTCACCGAGCCGCTGGGCATCGGAGCCGACGCCGTGGCCGGAGATCCACTGGCTGTAGCCATTGAAGCCGCCGCCGTTGGAGGTGGCGACGTACCACCGGCCCGTGGAGGCGACGTAGGTGACCGCGTCGGCCCGACCATCGCCGTTGACGTCTCCGAGCATCTGGGCGTTGGAGCCGATGCCATGGCCGGAGATCCACCGGCTGTAGGGATTGAAGCCGCCGCCGTTGGAGGTGGAGACGTACCAGTCACCCGCCGAGGAGAAGTAGACGATGGCGTCGGCCCGGCCATCGCCGGTGACGTCGGCGAGCCGCTGGACGCTGGAGCCAACACCATGGCCGGAGATCCACCGGCTGTAGGCGTTGAAGCTGCTGCCATTGGAGGTGGAGACGTACCAGTCACCCGCCGAGGAGAAGTAGACGATGGCGTCGGCCCGACCATCGCCGTTGACGTCCCCGAGCATCTGGGCGCTGGAGCCGACGCCATGGCCGGAGATCCATCGGACAGGGGAGTTGAAGCCGTTGCCGTTGGAGAGGGCGACGTACCAGTTACCGCTCGAGGCGGAGTAGGTGACCGCATCGGCCCGACCATCGCCGTTGACGTCCCCGAGCATCTGGACGCTGGAGCCAACGCCATGGTCGCGGCTCCAGATGTAGCGCCCCTCGTTGGCGTACCAGGTGCTGTACCAGATGCCGGTGGTCACGGGGCCCGTGTAGAGCTCGGAGGACTGCGACTCGGGCGGGGTGTCCTGGCTCGCGTCGGGCTCGGGTGCGCATGACGCCAGTCCGAGGAGTGTGCAGGCCAGGGGGAGACGGATCATTCGACGAAGTTCTGGTTCCATGGTTCCTGAGTGGGGTGTTTGGGTTTTGCGGGTATTCCAGGAGCGCTGGTTCTACTTCGTCATGTCCGGGTATTTCCAGGTTTTGCTGTTTCTGTGTCCCGGCGTGGCTACGAGTGCTCCGCCTTGAGGCCAGCCAGTCGGTCTGGTTGTCTGACAGGTTGGAGGCGCATGATTCCGACGGACAAGGACCTCGACGCGGTGGTCATCGGCTGCATCGGGGTGGACACCCACGTCTATCTGTATGGGGCCGACATCGACTTCGAGGTCGAGGCCAACTTCTCACGGAATGTCGACCGCGTCGGGCAGGCGGGAGGCTACTCGTCACTGGGCTTCGCGAGCCTGGGCCGGCGCACGGCCTTCATCGGCTCGGTGGGTCGCGACTGGCATGGCGAGCACGTGCGGCGGGAGCTGGAGCGGGCCGGCATCCAGGCGCTGCTGTTCGAGGATCCGCTCGGCACCCACCGCAGCGTCAACTTCATGTACCGCGACGGGCGGCGGAAGAACTTCTATGACGGCAAGGGGCAGATGGAGCTCCGACCGGACCTCGAGGCCTGCCGGGCCCTGCTCTCCCGCGCGCGGCTGGTACACGTCCACCTGGAGAACTGGTGCCGCGAGCTGCTGCCCCTCGCCCGAGAGCACGGGGTGCTCGTCTCCTGCGACCTGCAGGACGTCACTGCGCTGGACGACCCGTACCGGCGCGACTTCATCGAGCACGCCGACATCCTCTTCTTCTCCACGGTGAACTTCCCCGACCCGCGCGAGGCCATCGCCCGGTTGAGGCAGGGTCACCCGGAGCGCCTCGTCATCGGCGGCATGGGAGCGCGGGGCTGCGTGCTGGGCAGCAAGGAGGGAGTTCGCTTCTTTCCTCCGGTGGAGCTGAAGGTCCCCGTCGTCGACACCAACGGCGCCGGGGATTCGCTCGCGGTGGGCTTCCTCACGAGCCACGTATTGGAGGGACGTCCGCTCGAGGACGCGGTGCTCCGCGGACAGCTCGCCGCGCGCCATGTGTGCTCTCAGGCGGCGGAGCAGAAGGAGCCCATCACTCCCAGTCGTCTGGACGAGCTGTTCCTCCGTTCGCGCTGAGAGCGCCTGGTCAGCTCTCGGGGTGGGTGCTTCGCTCCCGTGTCGAGAGGTTCCGCACGGTGCGTACCGCCGTATCCACGTCGGCGAGGATGCGGCGGGCGTGGCACAGCAGGGTTTCTCCCGCGGGCAGCAGGCGCATGCCCCGGGGCGTGCGCTCGAAGAGCCGGGTGCCGAGCTCGTCCTCGAGCGCGAGGATGTGGCGGCTGAGCGGAGGCTGGGTGAGGTGGAGCCGGCGCGCGGCCCGCCCCACGTGGCCTTCCTCGGCCACCGCGACGAAGGATTGGAGGTGCGTGAGACTCACGGCTGGAGAGGTTGCTGCAATCCGGATGGAGGTGGCAAGGGGTCGTCCCCGCGCGGTGTTCATCCCGAGCCATGCCGAGACAGCATTGGACGCCGGGTCCACGCGAGGGGCACCTTGCTCGCCATGGGGATTGCACTGTTCAAGGGAGAGGAAGTCGAGCGCCTGCGCCTGGCGGGGCGGGCGGCGGCGGAGACGCTGGCATACGTCGCGGCGCGGCTGGCGCCCGGTGTCACCACGGCGGAGATCGACGCCTGGGTGCGGGAGGACACCGCGAGGCGGGGAGGCACGCCGAGTCAGTGGGGCTATCACGGCTTCCCGGCGGCGGTGTGTACCAGTCGCAACCGCGTGGTGTGCCATGGCATCCCAAGCGCGGACGAGCGGCTCGCGCCGGGTGACATCCTCAACGTGGACGTCACCACGTGCCTGGATGGCTTCCATGGGGACACCTCGGCCACGTTCCTCATCGGCGAGGTGTCCGAGGAGGCGCGGCACGTGGTGG
>QKJM01000512.1 GCA_003249315.1 Archangium sp. | reverse complement strand
CCTTGATGAGATCCGTGTGCCGCTCGCGGTCGAGGATGACGACCGTGAGGTCCGTCACGTACACCTTCATCCTCTCCGCGATGGCGCGGAGGTTCTCCGTGGGGGAGCGGCGCAGATCGATCGCGCCGCGCGCGCGGGAGCCCACGGCGATCTTCTCCATGTAGGTGTCGGGAGCATTGAGCAGCTTGCCCCGGTCGGCCATGGCCACCACGGAGATGCCGCCCGGGCGGCCGTAGGCGCACAGGTTGGTGCCCTCGAGCGGATCCAAGGCGATGTCCACCTCGGGATCGTTGTCGGCGCGCCGGCCCACCTCCTCCCCGATGTAGAGCATGGGGGCCTCGTCACGCTCACCCTCTCCGATGACCACGGTGCCGCGAATCTGCAGCGCGTCGAAGGCCTTGCGCATGGCATCCACGGCGGCCTGGTCCGACTCGTTCTTGTTGCCGCGCCCCATCAGGCGGGCGGAGGCGATCGCCGCCATCTCGGTGACGCGAACGACCTCCATTGCCAGGTTGCGATCCATCGTCTGTGTCTCCTCGGCGTAAAAAGTGTGGAACTCAGGAGGATTCCCGCAACAGCCGGATGACCTCGTCCGGCAGGCGGGTGGGCTTCCCATCTCTCTTCACACAGGCATGCACGGTGCGACCGGAGCACAGCAGCCTGTCCGGGTCCCCCTCCCGGAAGATGTCGTAGCTGAAGGTCAGCGAAACGCGGCGGACCTCGCTCACCCGGGTGTGGATGAGCAGCACGTCATCGTAGCGCGCGGACGACTTGTAGGAGGCGGTGGCCTCCACCACGGGCAGCAGCAGCCCATCCCGTTCAATCTCACGATAGCTACCTCCGCGCGCACGGAAGTATTCGCTGCGAGCGAACTCGAAGTAGCGGAAGTAATTGGCGTAATACACGACCCCCATCTGGTCCGTGTCGCCGTAGATGACTCGAAGCCGTGCCTCGACCATGGGTGCGGCAACCGTAACAGGGGAGTGCGCGCCCGGAAAGCGTGCAGGTACCGAGTTGGTTGGCTTCCGGGCACGAGGTGTGGAGGATGGAGGCCATGTCCCGACTCCTCGCTCTCTGCCTGCTGCTGACCGCCCTCCCCGCCCTGGCGAAGCCGCCGCGACTGACGCTCTTCATCACCGTGGACGCCCTGGGGACGGACCTGTTGCTGCGCGCCAGGCCGCGGCTCAAGGGGGGGCTGAAGCAGCTCCTGGACTCCGGCGCCTTCTACCCGTACGCGCACTACGAGTACGCCGAGGCGCGCACCGCGCCGGGCCACACCACTCTGGTCACCGGGGCCAACCCGTGGAGGCACGGCATCGTGGACAACCGGGTGGTGAACCGGACCACGGGCAGGCCCGAGCGCGTCTTCACCGACCCGGCCCACCCGGTGCTGGAGGCCCCCCTCTCCTCGGACGACGTGAGTCCGGCCAACCTCATGGCGGAGACCCTGGCGGATAGGCTGCGGCTGAGCACCCGGGAGCGCGGCAAGGCGGTGGCGCTGTCGGGCAAGGCGCGCTCGGCCATTCCCCTGGCCGGGAAGCTCGGCCAGGCCTACTGGTACGACGAGACGGTGGGGAAGTTCGTCACGGGCACCTGGTACACGAAGGCACTCCCCGCGTGGCTGGTGGCCTTCAACACCCGCACCGCCCCCGCGAGCTGGTTCGGCAAGGAGTGGACGCTGCTCCGGTCCCCCTCCGAGTATGCGGGTGAGGACGACAGGCCCTACGAGGGCGACTTCTTCGAGATGGGGCGCACGTTCCCCCATCCGCTCACCGGCGGCCTGCCCTCCCCTGGCCCTCAGTCATATTCCGCCTTCGCCATCTCCCCCCTGTCGCAGGATCTGGTGGTTCAGGCCGCGAAGGCCGCCATCGAGGGCGAGGGACTGGGCAGGGACGAGGTGCCGGACCTGCTCGCGGTGAGCTTCAGCGCCGTGGACCGCGTCTTCCACCAGTACGGCCCGCACTCCTGGGAGGCACAGGACACGCTCTACCGGCTGGACAAGGCGGTGGGAGACCTGGTGGCGGCGGCCGAGCGGGCCGCGGGAGGCCGCAACAACCTGCTGGTGGTGCTGTCGGCCGACCATGGAGGGGCCGCGGTGCCCGAGTACTGGGCCGCCTCGGGGATGACCGCCCGGCGAGTGGATCCGCTCAGGCTCTCCGAGGAGCTGACCCAGGCGCTGCGGGCGCGGTTCGGCCCGGAGCTCACCGCCACGGTGGAAGAGCTGGACGTGTACCTGGGCGGCAAGGCCCTGGAGGGAGGCAAGGTGGACGGTGCGGCGGTGCGGCGGGCGGCGGCGACATGGCTGGCCCGTCACCCGGCGGTGGCCGTGGCGGTGGCGAGTGACGATCTCTACTCGGCACCGGACGTGGCGGGGCTGGTGACGCCCCTGCGGCGCGGCTACTACCCGGGGCGCAGCGGCGACGTGCTCTTCGTGGTGAAGCCCTTCCACGTCATCAGCGCCGTCCCCACCGGCACCAACCATGGCACCCCGCACGCGTATGACCGGCAGGTGCCCGTCGTCTTCGCGGGACGGGGTGTCAGGTCGGGAACCTACTCGCGGGAGATCAGCACCACGGACGTGGCGCCCACGGTGGCGGCGCTGCTGGAGATGGGCACACCCTCGTCCGCCGAGGGCGAGCCCCGCTACGAGGCCATCGGCACCGGCCGCTAACGCTTCGTCCGTGCTCGGCTGGTGGTCTTCCGGGCGGGCCTCCTGGCCCTGGAGGGAATGATCTCCAGGGACAGATCCATGGCCCGCGCGGAGTGGGTGAGCGCCCCCATGGAGACGAAGTCCACGCCCAGCCGGGCCAGGCGCGGAAGCCGCTCCAGGGTGATGCCTCCGGAGACCTCGAGGGGAATCCGGCCGCCCACCAGTTGCACGGCCTGACGGATCTGCTCGTCATCCATGTTGTCGAGCATCACCACGTCCGCGCCCTCGTCGAGCGCCTCGGCGAGCTGTCGGAGGTTGGTGACCTCGATCTCGATCTTCACCAACTGCGGAGAGTTGGCGCGGGCCCGGCGAAGCGCCTCGCGGACGGAGCCGCCCACGGCCGCGATGTGGTTGTCCTTGATGAGGACGCCATCGAAGAGGCCGAAGCGGTGGTTGCTGGCCCCTCCGGCCCGCACCGCCGTCTTGGAGAGGGAGCGCATGCCGGGAGAGGTCTTCCGCGTATCGAGCACCTTCAGCCGGGTGCCACGCACGGCGGCCATGGCCTCCCGGGCGAGCGTGGCCATGCCCGAGGTGCGCTGGACGATGTTGAGGGCGGTGCGCTCGGCGGTGAGGAGCGCCCGCATGCGTCCATGCACGCGGGCGACCACCGCCTTCGGCTCGAGCGCCTGCCCATCCCGGGCGAGGAACTCCACCTGGATGGCCGGATCCACCCGCTGGAAGACACGGGCGAAGGCCTCCAGACCGGCGAGCACGAGCGGTTCCTTGGCGATCAGCTCGGCGGAGCCGGTGGCCTCCGCTGGCACGAGCGCATCGGTGGTGATGTCGCCCACCGCCCCGAGATCCTCCTCCAGGGCGAGTGTGATGAGGCGATCGAGATAGCCGTCCATACGAGTCACGTCTCCGTACGAACTCAGCGCCGAGCCCGGCCTACGCGGGAAGCCGTCTTCTTCCGGGCGACGACCTGGCGGGTCGCCGGCTTCGCCTTGGACGCGGCCCTGCTCTTCGCCGCGCCCCGGGCAATGCTCCCCTTCTTCTGAGTCGGCTTCCCGGCCGAGGTCTTCTTCGCCTGGGCCTTCTTGGCGGTCGCCTTCTTCGCGATCTTCCTGGCACCGGCCTTCTTCGTGGCCACCTTCTTCGTCGGAGCCTTCTTCGCAACGGCCTTCTTCGCCGGTGCCTTCTTGACGGTGGTCTTCTTCGCGACCTTCTTGGCAGCGGCCTTCTTCGCAGTCGCCTTCTTCACAGCGGCCTTCTTGGCCGGTGCCTTCTTCGCAGCGGCCTTCTTCGCAGTCGCCTTCTTCGCGACCTTCTTGGCGGTGACCTTCTTCGCCGGAGCCTTCTTGGCAGCGGCCTTCTTCGCCGGTGCCTTCTTGGCAGCAGCCTTCTTCGCCGGTGCCTTCTTGGCAGCAGCCTTCTTCGCCGGTGCCTTCTTCGCAGCGGCCTTCTTCGCTGGTGCCTTCTTCGCAGCGGCCTTCTTCGCTGGTGCCTTCTTCGCAGCGGCCTTCTTCGCTGGAGTCTTCTTGCCGCGAGCCGCCGGCTTCACCTCGGTCTCGGGAGCCACCTCGGGTGCCTCGATGACCTCAGACTCGACCATAACGGCCTCTGCCTCGACCGGCCCCGCCTCGAGCCTGACGAGTTCTCCCTCGACAGAACCGACTTCGGCCTCGATGGCCTCCGCCTCGATCGCCCCCTCCTGCGGCTCGACGGTCTCCTCCGAGCCGGCCTCGATGGCCTCCGCCTCGACAGCACCCTCCTGCGACTCGATGGTCTCTTCCGGCCCGGCCTCGATGACCTCCGGCTCCTGGATCTGGCGCGCCTCCTCCTCGACGATCGGAGCGGCCTCGGGCTCTGGAGCAACCTCCGCTTTCACCTCGACGGGCTCCGGCTCCTCCTTGGGGGCGGACACCTCCTCCTGCTTCGGAGCAGGCGTGGAGGGCTCGGGGGCGAGCCGATCCAGGTTGTCTCGCAGCTTGGAGATGCGCGCCTCCAACTCCTCGACGCGCGCCCGATCCTTCTCCACCACGTCCGCAGGAGCCTTGGCGACGAAGTTGGGGTTGTCCAGCTTGCGCTTGAGTCCCCCCATCTCCTGCTCGGAGCGGGTGATCTCCTTGCCCAGGCGCTCGCGCTCGGCGTCCACGTCGATGAGGCCCGCCAGTGGGACGAAGATCTCCATCCGCGCGCTCACGAAGGCCGCGGACTGGCCCGGCTTCGCGCCCGGCGCGCCCACGTGCAGCTCACCCAGGCCGGCCAGCGGCATGAGATAGCCGCGCCACCGCTCGAGCAGCTCGCGGGTCTGCTCGTCCGCGCTCTGCACGTACGCGGCGATGCGGGCCGAGGGCGGCAGGTTGCTCTCTCCACGAATGGTGCGCAGTCCTTCGATCGCCGTGATCACCGGCGCCATCTCCGCCTCGGCGGCGGCGTCCTCGAGCACGGCATCCGGCTCGGGGTACGAGGCGAGCATGATGGAGTCGACCGGCCGCGCCATGGGCAGCTTCTGCCAGATCTCCTCGGTGATGAAGGGCATGAACGGGTGCAGCAGCCGGAGGATGCGATCCAGGCAGAAGACCAGCACCGCACGGGTGTTGTCCCTGGCCTGCTCGTCCTCGCCGTACAGCGCGCCCTTGGACAGCTCGATGTACCAGTCACAGAACTCCGCCCAGAGGAACTGGTAGAGCGTGGAGGCGGCCTCGGCGAAGGCGTAGCCCTCCAGCGCCTTGCGGGTATCCACGATGGCGCGCTGCAGTCGAGAGAGGATCCACCGATCCGCCAGCGTCAGCTCGCGCCCCTCGAGGGGCCGCTCTCCCAGCCGGAAGTCGCCCAGGTTCATCATGGCGAAGCGGCTGGCGTTCCACAGCTTGTTGGCGAAGGCCTTGTAGCCGGCCACCCGATCCAGCGAGAGCTTGATGTCGCGGCCCTGCTGGGTGAGCGCGGCCAGGGTGAAGCGCAGCGCGTCCGCACCGAAGGCGGGCATTCCCTGGGGGAACTTGTTGCGCAGGTTCTTCGCCAGCTTGTCCGCGGAGGCACCATGCACGACGTCGAGGGGATCGATCACGTTCCCCTTCGTCTTGGACATCTTCTCGCCCTTCTCGTCGCGCACCATCGCGTGCAGGTACACGGTGCGGAAGGGCACATCCTTCATGAAGTGCAGGCCCATCATCATCATCCGGGCGACCCAGAAGAAGAGGATGTCATGGCCCGTCTCCATGACGGAGTTCGGGTAGAAGGTCTTCAGCTCGGGCGTCTCCTCGGGCCAGCCCAGGGTGCTGAAGGGCCACAGCCCCGAGGAGAACCAGGTGTCGAGCACGTCCGGATCCTGCTCCACGCGCGAGCCCTCGCACTTGGGGCACTTCTCCGGCGCGCTGCGCGCCACGATCGGCTCGGCGCGCGCGTAGTCGATGCCGCCCGTCACCTCCGAGCGCGGGCTGCAATCCGCGCAGTACCAGGCCGGAATCTGGTGGCCCCACCAGAGCTGGCGGCTGATGGTCCAGTCGTGGATGTTGCGCATCCAGTGGAACCAGGTGTTCGTCCAGCTCTCCGGGACGAACTTCGTGCGGCCCTGCTCCACCGCCTCGATGGCCGGCTTCGCCAGGGGCTCGATCTTCACGAACCACTGCGGGGACAGGCGCGGCTCCACCACGGTGCCACAGCGCTGGCAGCCGCCCACGGACAGCTTGTGCGGATCCACCTTCTCCAGCAGCCCCTGGGC
>QKJM01000663.1 GCA_003249315.1 Archangium sp. | reverse complement strand
CGGTCCGCAAGAATGCTCTCACGGCGACGATGCAAGCGTTCTCCACGTGCGCTGGCAGCGGTTGTGCCGCGCTGGAGGATGTCTCGGAGTAGGCCCCCCGAGAGGGACGTGACGACGGCAGGGCCGATGCCTGGTCCTGCCGTCGTGTCCGTTCCGAGGTATGCACCGGATGAGACGCCGTCGCGGCACGGAGAGACTCGGGCTGGCTCAGCCCTTCACCCGTCGGAACACTCGCTTGACGTGCAGCTCTCCCACGGTCACCTCGACGGTCATCACCGCACCCTCCACCGTACGGCGCAGCACCAACCGTTCCGCTCTTCCGTTCACCTGCACGCTGCCCCGTGACACCACGGTTCCATTTTCGAGCGAGTTCACGACTTCGAAGGCCCCGCCCAGCAGCTCGCCTCGGGTGGGTCTGTTGCCATCGAGGGAGAAGGTCTCGGCGCGTTTTCCCATCGGCCCGTCATGGGTAACGGTCAGGGTCCCTTCGCTCACCGCCAGCTTCTGCACCGGCTTCTCCGGCGCCAGGCGGCGCAACAGCTTCGGCACCCCGAACGCATCCAGCAAGGGGCCTGGATCGTCCGAAGCCCTCGGATCGAGCTCCCAGGTGCCCGCGAACGTGGAAGGAACCGCTTCCGAGGAAGGAACGGACGCAGGCGTCTGCGAGAACAGCATCAACATGAGAAGGAGCGGCATGGTGTGTCTTCTCCTGAAGTGGGAGGCCGGGGCCACCTGGCGCTCGGCCCTGGTCTTCACGGGGAACCGAACAAGACCGCGAGCCGCGCCCTGGTGCCCCGTGCCTTTCTCAGGTCCTGGACGAGCAGACTCCATCCGTGGAAGGCGATGTGGAATGGGTTCTGCGAGGAGAGCGACTTCCCCTTGAGCCCATAGCGCAGCGGTTCTTCGGCGGGCGGCTCGGCGAAGGTTCCGAAGAGGCGGTCGAAGATGATGAGGACACCGCCAAAGTTCTTGTCGAGGCACGCCTCGTTCGAGGCGTGATGGACCAGGTGGTGGCGCGGCGTGTTGAGCACCCACTCGAGCGGACCGAGGTGGGGGGGCCGGGCCACGTGCAGGAAGAACTGATAGCCGAGATTGAGGGCCAGCATGCCGAACACGGCCAGGGGCGGGAATCCCAGCCAGCTCAGCGGCAGGAAGAACACGAAGGCGCCACTCACCTGGGCCGTCCACCCGAGGCGAATCCCGGCGCTCAGGTTGATCTTCGTGGGTGAATGGTGGACCGAATGCGTCGCCCAGAACCAGCGCACGTGATGGAGCGCGGCATGTTGTATATAATAAGTGAAATCCACTCCGAGGAAGAGCAGGACCCAGGTCCAGATCGCATCCCGAGGGATGTCGAAGAGGCGGTGCTCGTAGAGCCAGAGCGAGGGTGCCATGATGACCCCGACGAAGAGCACGTTCGCCACCTTGTTGCCGAGTGTGACGCCGAAGGAGGCGGCCGTTTCCTTCAAGTCATACCGCTCCTCATGACGGAGACGGCCCAGAAGATACTCGACGAGCATGAGGCTGAGCCCGACGAAGGGGGAGATGAGCCGGAACGGGCCGCCCCCTCCGGTGAGTGAGAGGACTTCACCGAGCTGTTCCATGGGATGCTCCTCCTGAAGCATGGGGCTCGCTCGCTAATGCGGAGAGTAAGCCTCGTTGCCAGGGAAGATGGTCCATGGGCTTTGCGCGCGGTTTTCAGGGGTGCATCATTTCGTAACGATTTGTAACGGAGAGCCCCCGAGGAGGCCGACCACGGCCCCTTCGTGAGTGCGGGGCTTTCCATTGCAGCGGCGCGACGTGGTTGTTATCCGGGAGTCCATGCCCCCCTCCATTCGGAAGAACCCCATGCCGGGCGAACTTACGCTCGAGTTCCTGCTGGGGTCTCTGACGGCGTTCGCTCCGCTCTCCATCGATATGTACCTCCCGGCGCTGCCTCGCATTGGCGCCGACTTCCAGGTGGGGCCGGCAGCCATCCAGCTCACGCTCGTGTCCTTCTTCGTGGGCATGGCGCTGGGTCAGTTCCTCACCGGTCCCCTCGTGGATCGCTTCGGGCGCACGCGTCCTCTCTACGCGGGGCTCGCCCTCTACGTGCTGGGTTCCCTGGGGTGTGCGCTCTCTCCAGGGGTGGAAGTATTCGTGGGCATGCGGTTCGTGCAGGCCCTCGGTGGCTCGGTGGCTCTCGTGGTGCCCCGCGCGGTGGTTCGAGATCTCTCGTCCGGCGCCTCGGCCGCGCGGATACTCTCGCGCCTCGTTCTCGTGATGGGGATCGCGCCCATTCTCGCGCCCCTCCTCGGAGGTTTCCTTCTCCAGTCCCTGGGGTGGCGGGCGATCTTCGCCCTCCTGGCCGCCGTGGGGGCTCTGGCGCTCGTCGCCGTGGTGAGACTCCTGCCGGAGACGGCGCCTCCCCGGACGAATCCGCGGTCGATGGGCGCGGAGTTCGCCACGCTGCTCAGGGATCCCGACTTCGTGGGCCCTGGCCTCGCCTTGTCGCTCGCCTATGCCGCCATGTTCGCCTACATCGCGGGCTCGTCGTTCGTCTTCATCACGTTGTATGGGGTCCAGCCGCGGGACTTCGGCTGGTTCTTCGGCGCCAACGCGGTGGGGTTGATCGCCCTGTCACAGCTCAACCGCAGGCTGCTGAACGTCTTCCCGCTCCGCCGCCTCCTCGGGGGAGCGATGATACTCAACGTCACCGCGGCTTTGCTCGTGGTGGTGGTCGCGTGGAGCGGAGCCCTGGGTCTGTGGGGTATGGCCGGAGCGCTGTTCCTCTTCGTCTCGTCGCTGGGGCTCGTCACGCCCAACACGACGGCGGTTGCCCTGGAGGGTCATGCCCATCGCGCGGGGCTGGCCTCCGCCGTCCTCGGTTCGCTCCAGTTCACCGTGGCCGCCACGGCCTCCTCGGCCGTGAGTGCGTTCCACGATGGCACCGCGGTTCCGATGGCGGGCGTGTTGGCCGCCTCGGCCACGCTGGCCTGCGTCGCCTATTTCATGGGAATCCGGGTTCGTGTAGCCTCTCCACACGTCGCGTGAGGGAGATTCCGCTCCGGTGCGCCGGGTGGACGGGAGCCCTTCAGGGCTCCAGCTCAGGGGGGATTGCGGAAGGCGACGCTCGTGGGGGCTGAATACGCGGCGGGCCTCAATCTCTCCAGTTGGCGTGCCGATCAGGCTCGCGTACACTTGTGGACACTAGAGAGGGGTATGCTCATGTCTTCCAAGATGACGCTGGGGCTTCTTCTGTGCCTCATGGCGACGGCCTGTACCGGCGAGCGCGGTCCGCAGGGGCCGGCGGGTGATCCGGGGGCCGAAGGGGCGCCTGGTGAGGCGGGTGTTCCAGGCGATCAGGGGCCGGCAGGTCCCTCGGGGCCTCCGGCCGCGGAGGCTTGTCCGTCGCAGCAGGAAGGCAAGGGCGCCGGCTTGCACGTGAACGTGCAGGTGTCGACTCCGGCCAATGGTCAGTTCTTCGTAACGGGGGAGCGGCCCGTCGTCACCATCCGCTTCACCAATGACTGCGACCAGGTGCTGCTGCCCGCGAGCCTGGGCACGGCCTCTCTCTATTTCGCTGGTCCGAACAAGGCGACGCAGACGGTCACTCCGCCGATGTTCAACGCGGTGACGGATCGCAACGCCGCGGATCGCCAGCACCACTACATCAAGCTGTCCGCTCCCAAGTACGAGGATCCCTCCCAGGAGAACCTCTCCGTGGGGGAGGATGGCACCCTCACGTACACGATGGGCGCTGTGAGCGGCGAGCTCCCCGGGACGTACACGCTGGGTGTCCACGCCAAGAGCATGGACGACCTGGATCAGGCCTTCCCCACGGTGGACGTGCAGATTGGAACGGCCACGGTACGGCCGTACTCCAGCGGACCGGAGGAGAGCGCGACGTGCCTGGCGTGCCACAAGGGCACGACGAACGGGAAGGTGTACCTGGCGCACATGCGGCCGGGGCGCTCGGCGCTGGGCAGCTTCTCGCTGGACTCGAGCCCCATCGGCACCTGCGTCCTGTGCCACAACACGGACGGCTACAGCCGCAACCCGATCATCCGCAAGGCGCACGGGGTGCATCGCGGCCACCATCTGGCCAACCCCGGTGTCGCCCACCCGGAGTATGGCCTCGGCACGGACAACACGCTGACGGAGTACACCAACGTCGGCTTCGCCTCGCTGCCGGGCGCGGAGAAGGACTGCGCCGCGTGCCACGTGGATGATCGGTGGAAGAACGAGCCCTCGCGCCTGGCCTGCGGCACCTGCCACGACAACGTCTTCTTCGACTCGGGAACGCTCAACCCGCCCCGCGTCTTCGGTCAGCCCTCCGGTGGGGCCTGCACCCAGGACACCGAGTGCCTCGGCTTCGGCTCCGGCGCCGTCTGCAACACCTCCACCGGCGCCTGCGAGCGTCAGCAGCACGTGGTGCAGAACGACGACGCCCAGTGCTCCACCTGCCACACGCCGGACACCGGCGCGCTGGCCATCGCCGCCACGCATGACATTCCCTCGCGCACGCAGTCGCGGGGTCTTCAACTCCTGGACGTGACCCTGGCTGGCGGCAGCGTCACCGGAGATGCCTTCACCGTGGGCGACAAGCCCACCGTCAGCTTCCGCCTCGTGGATCGCGACGGCAACGCCGTGGCCAACATGCTCTCGGACTCGGATCTCAGCGGCACCGTACTGGTGGCCGGCCCCAACGAGGATCCGCGCCGCGTGCTGGGCCCCGTCACCATGGCCAAGAGCACGGACCTGACCTATGACGCGGGCAGTGGGGTGTATACCTACACCCTGCCCACGGGCCTGCCCGCCGACTCGGCCGCGCCCTACAACAACTCGGAGCCTTCGGCCATCCGCGCCAACCCCAGTGGCTCCTACACCTTCTACTTCTACGTGGCGGAGGCCAACCTGCCGGGCGGCGCGCGGGACTCGGTGGGCGCCATCAGCGACTTCCGCTTCGTCCGCGGCGGCACCGAGAGCACCAGCTTCCCCCTCAAGGGACGTCACGTCATCGACTCGCAGGCCTGCAATAGCTGCCACAAGGACCTGCAGCTCCATGGTGGCTCCAGGAGCGATCCGGAGGGCTGCTTCACCTGCCACACCGCCGAGGCCTTCGACAAGACGGTGGGCTCGGTGGGCGGCAACTGCACCCAGGACAGTGACTGCGGCGGGTACAACGCGGATCCGACGCTGTCGTGGGAGTCCTGCAACGCCTCCAACAAGTGCGTCATCACCAAGGATCCGACGCCCCCGAACCTGGGCGAGCCGACGGCGAACGGCTCCATCCACTTCGCGCCGATGATTCACTCCATCCACTTCGCGCGACTGCGCGACGGGTACGCGGGCCGCAACGACCTGATGCCCGGCTACAGCCTCATCGGCTACCGCAACTCGGTGAATGACTTCTCGGAAGTCCTCTTCCCCATGGACATCCGCAACTGCACCAACTGCCACGCGAGCACCGGCACGACGTGTTCGAGCAATGACCAGTGCGGCATCGGGCAGGGGTGCGTGAGCGGCAAGTGCGCCAACCAGGCGTGGATGAACACCGGCTCTTCGGTGTGCCTCTCGTGCCACGACACGGGGGCGGCCTACGCCCACGCCCTCCTCAACACCTGGACGGGCCCGTCCGGCTCCGTGGAGAGCTGCGACGTCTGCCACGGCCCGGGTCGCGAGTTCTCCTCCGAGGCCGTCCACAACATCTTCGCGCCGTACGTTCCGCCGTACCCCCGAGAGAAGGAGTAGCAAACATGTCTCAGCACAAGCTCACCTCGACGGCTCGCCGGCTGGGCCACGTCGCCCTGCTGGCCGTGGGTCTCGCCAGCGCTGTCTCCCTGGCCGCGGAGCCCGACAAGAAGACGATGCGCACCTGGAAGGCCAAGTGCGCCTCCTGCCACGGCGCGGATGGCAAGGCGCAGACGGATCAGGGCAAGAAGATGCACACGCAGGACATGACGACCGCCGAGTGGCAGAAGTCCTTCACGGACGAGGAGATCAAGAAGGCCATCCTCGAGGGCGTCAACCGCGAGAAGGATGGCGTGAAGCAGGAGATGGAGGGCTACAAGGATGCTCTCAAGCCCGAGCAGGTGGATGCGCTCGTGAAGTACATGCGCACGCTGGGTCCTGCTTCGTAGCGTATTTGAGTGGGGATTCACGTGGCGGACTCTCTTTTCAGACGGGCGCACCACCTTCCCCGGTGGGTGGTCGCGCTGGCGGTGTGCCTGGCTACGGCCGAGGCCCCGGCCGCCACGGTGAATGTCAGCACCACGTTGCTGGCCGGGGGGCGGCCCGAGTGGCGCGGAGGTAGCGCGCTCGGCACCGCCCAGTCGGTGTTGTGGATGAACCTCTCGGCCCGCGAGGAGCAGTCCCCGCTGGCCGAGAGCCTTCGCTTCC
>QKJM01000337.1 GCA_003249315.1 Archangium sp. | reverse complement strand
ATCCTCGATCGCCATCGCCGCGCCCTGGCCCTGGTTGGGGGTCATCGCGTGAGCGGCATCTCCCAGCAGCAGCACCCGGGGGTGCCCCCAGGCGGGCTCCTCGAGCTCCTCCAGGTCGTGGTGGAGCGGCGGGGCTTCCTTCATGGCGTCCCACAGCTTCTCCATCCCACCCCGGATATGGCGGAACGAGGCGAGGAATTCCTCCGGCCATTTCAGCTCGGGAGCGCGCCGGGGAGCGGTCTTCACCAGGAAGTAGTAGAGCCGTCCCCCATCCACCGGGACCACGCCGATCCGGGCGTCACCGCCCCAGGCCTCCACCGCCCCTTCGAAGCCGGGGTTCTCGACCAGGCCTCGCCAACACGTCACCCCGCTGTAGCGCAGCGCCCGAGGTCCCACTGAGAGCTCCCGGGTGCGCGAGTGGAGTCCATCCGCCCCCACGACCAGGTCGAACCGCTCCGTTTCCAATGCCCCCTGGAACTCCACCTCGACGAAGGAGTCGTCTTCCCGAAGCGACTCGAGCGTGCAGCGATGGACCACCCTCACATTCTCGGGCAGGGCGGAAGCGAGGGCCTGGTGAAGCTCGGGGCGGGTGAGTCCCCAGGTGGGACCGTAGCTCCGAGGGAGAGCCTCCATGGCGATCCGCTGCAGCCTCTGGCCATCCTCTCGAACCACGTCGAGCCAGGGCAGGGCATGGCCGAAGAGCGCGACATCCACCCCGAGGGAGGAGAGCGCCTGGGCCGCGTTGGGGGCGAGGATGATCCCCGCCCCGACGGGCTCGAAGCTGGCCGCCTTCTCCACGAGCGTGAGCGTGTGCCCCATCCGCGCCAGCGCCAGCGCCACGGACAGACCCCCGATTCCTCCTCCGACGATCAATATCTTCATCGCGTCTTCTCCACTGCGAAGAGCCGGCGAAGCCCGGCATCGAGCAACTTCAACTGCTGCTTCCGTGTGAGATGTCCCCTCAGGCCTGAAACCAGCAGCCCGAAATAGAGAGAGAAGTAGCCGGTGAAGGCGAGCCGCGGCTCGATGGGCGGAATCTCCTTTCGCGCCACCGCCTCGGAGACCACGCCGTTGACCCAGGCCTCGAACTGCGCGAGCCGCACCTCGGTCGCTCCTCCCGGCACCTTCGAGAAGAGGGTGAGAGAGAGGTACTCTCGCGACAGCTCCGGCTCGACGTCGTAGGACTCGAACAGCCCCTGCGAGACGTGGACGAGCTGACGGACGAGCCCCTCCTTGGGGAGGTCTTTCTGGGACTTCTCCAGCGCCGCCTCGATGTGCTCGTCGAGCAACGCCTCCACCAGCGCGCCGGTGCTCGGGAAGTGCAGGAAGACGGTGCCGATCGACACTCCCGCCTCCTGGGCCACCTCCCGACTCGTCATCCCCGACAACCCGCGGCGCGCGAGCACCGCCTTCGCGGCCTCGAGCAGGGCGGCGCGTGTCTGGCGCTTCCGCTCTTCTCGGACCCCGGCGGACCTGGGCCTTCCCTGTGCCTTGCTGAGCATGCTCACTGAGTACGCTTACTGAGCATGCTCAGTCAAGAGCCGGGAGGCGTCCGCGAGGAGAGACGGTGAGGGCGGGGCTGGAGACGGCTCGGGGCGTCTTCCGCTCGGAGAGGGGGACTCCTCGGGTGTGCGGCCCGACACTTGCTGAGCGGGCACGACGGGGGCGATTGACGCGCGCGGAGGCCGAGCACAGGCTCTCGGGCATGGGACAGAGCGCGCAGGAGCGTGGAGGCGGCTTCCCCCGGGCGCCCACGCAGGAAGAGTGGGAGAGGATGAGTGTGGAGGAGAGGGCGCGGGTGGTGGAGTCACTTCCAGGAGAGGTGACGTGGGACGAGATGGCGATGCCGGAGGGGGATCTGCACTTCCAGGCCAAGGTGCGGACGATGGACGTGCTCAAGGGCTACTTCCGTACCCAGAGACGCCATGTGTACCTGGGGGCGGAGCTGCCCATCTACTACCCGGGGGAGAGGCGCTTCGCGCCGGATCTCCTGGCGGTGCTGGACGTGGAGACGCACGAGCGGAACAAGTGGGTGGTGAGCCAGGAGGGGAGGGGACTGGACTGGGTGCTGGAGGTCCATGTGGGCGGCGACCGGAAGAAGGACGCCGAGTACAACGTGGAGCGCTACGCCCGGCTGGGGATTCCCGAATACTTCATCTATGACCGTGCGAGGCAGCGGCTGGAGGCATATCGGCTGCCCTCGCCCGAGGCGAGGCAGTACGAGCGCATGGCACCGGAGCAGGGCCGCTACCGCTCGGAGGTGTTGGGGCTGGAACTCGAGGTGGCGGAGGGGAAGCTGCAACTGTGGGCGGGCACCGCGCTGCTGCTGGAGTCCTACGAGCTGTGGGCGAGGGTGAAGGAGAAGCTGGAGGAGGTGCAGCAGCGCGCGGATGAGGAAGCGCGGCTGCGGGAGCAGGAGACACGGCGGAGGGAGGAGGCGGAACGCCTGCGAGAGGAGGAGGCACGGAGGCGAGAGGAGGAGTCGAGGCGGCGGGAGGAGGAGTCGAGGCGGCGGGAGGAAGCGGAGCGGCGCGTGGCGGAGCTGCAGGCCGAGTTGGAGCGACTGAAGGGAGGAACCCAACCTCCTGGATGAGCCCGCGCCTCCGGGACGTTGGATGGGTTGTCGAGGCGGGAATCGCGCTGGCACGACAACCCATCCAATCCGTCACCGCATCATCGTACCTGGATGGCGTCGGCGATGACGACATAGCCCGAGGGGGCCCAGCGGCTCAATTGCACCTTGTTCCAGCCTGCCGGGAAGCTCCACGTTCCGAGCGTGTTCCACTGGCTGCCATTGAGTTGCTGGTTCACCTTCACCGTGGCCAGGTTGGTGCCCGAGGCGTTGGTGATGATGAAGGGAGCCTCCAGGGAGCGGTTGGTGCCCGCCACCCACCAGGCGTCGATGGTCTTCGTGGCCGGCGCGGACAGGTAGAAGTAGAACACGGCCGGGTCGGAGATGGCCTGAGTGGTGGCGTAGTAGTAGTTGTTGCCGTAGTAGCCGCTGCTGGAGCCCAGGAACCAGTTGGACGACATCTGGATGTAGCCCTGGGTGGTGTCGTTGTTGGCGTTGTTGCTGTCGATGACCAGGCCCGTGGAGCCCCCGCCCGACGTCCACAGGTACGTCACATCGACCCAGTCGTTGTTGCTCATTCCCAGGTCCGTCCAGAAGGTCCCATCGGCGAGATCGATGCCCGCGGGAGTGGCCGGCCGGCGCCCGAATTGATCATACCCGCCGTTGTAGCCGTCCTGGTACGCGGCCTGGGCCTCGGGCTTGCCCTGCGGCAGGTCCTGCCACATCTCGCGGATGCTCGAGGGATTCCAGTAGTCATCCTTCGTGTTCCACGGCCCCACGTCCCAGACCGAGGTGGTCGTACACTTGCTCGTCTTCGAGTAGCACACCTTCACCTGGTACTCGGAGCCACCATTGGACGCGAGCGCCCTGCGCGAAGGCAGCGCCACGAAGCGATCGTAGCTCTTGATGATGTGGCCGTTGGCGGTCGTGCCGCCCACCAGCCCCTCGCGCGTGGCGAAGATGCGGTAGGTCAGCGGCGTCGCCTGGGTGGTGAACTCCCCGGTGGGGCCGCCCTCCAGCGTTCCCTCCAGTTTCACCTCATGCACCAGGGGTCCGCGGCCGTGATCGTCCGCCAGGAGCGCGAGCCTCACCTGGACCTCCGTGCCGGCCCGGGGCAGGCGCACGGCCTCGCCTTCGCTGGAGGTCCTCCACTCGCTCCAGGCGCCGTTGGCCATTCGCACGCGGACATCCACCTCCACGCCCATTCCCAGGGAGGTTCGTGCCCGCAGGAGCGGTCGGATCGTATCCACGGTCTGCTCCAGCTCGTGGGCCGGGAAGGTGTACAGGCCCGTGAGCCTGCGCAGCCCCTCGGCTCTGCGCATGACCGCATAGGGCTCGAACAGCAGACCCTCCCGGGTGCGCACGAGCTCGCCCGTGCCCTCGCCGGTGGCGAGCTCCTCCGTCCAGCTCTGGATGCTGGCACTGCCCTCGAGAGACTTCCTGGCGGGTTCCCACGAGGTCTCCGCGAGCGCGGTGCCTTCCACCAGCGCGACTCCCAGCAGCATCATCATGAACATCGACCGCGACTTCGAGCGCATGGACCGACTCCTTGGAAAAACGGCACTTCCTGGAATATCCTTTATGCGTCTCGATGTCCCGCGAAAGGGATCCCCCACCCGGTTCGTTGAAGCCTAGAAGGATACGCGAGCCCCCAGGCGGATGCTGCGCGGCGCCTGGTAGGCCAGGGGCTTGCCGTAGAGGGGGTTGAGCTCGGGTGCGTCGCCGTCGAGGTTCCTCGCTGTCGCCAGGTCCGCCTCCGTGCCACCGACAATCGCGTCCATGGCGTCGAAGGTGTAGTTCTCATCCACCGCCGTCACCGCCTGGAAGTTGAAGAGGTTGAAGGCATCCAGGCTCAGCGAGGTCTCCAGGCCTCGTGACAGGCGGAAGTTCACTCTCATGCGCCCATCCACCGAGTGGACCCAGGGCAGTCTGCCCCCGCTGCCACGTGGCAGGATGAAGGTGTGTCCGGCACCGTAGGAGGGGTGTGAGCCCAGCACGTTCAGCGGCGTACCGGACAGTCCTCGATAGGCCAGGCCCAGTTGCAGCGTCACGTTCGGCGTCAGAGACAGATCGCGCGAGCCATACAGCCGCATGGCATGCGTCCGATCCAGCCCCAGGGGCCCCATCCTGTTCTCCGTCAGGGAGAGCAGATCGAAGTCCGAGGTGACGTTGGGGGCGAGCTGGTTGTTCTCCGGGCGGAACAGCCCCGAGTAGTTGCCCCTCAGGTTGGACCAGGTGTAGCTGGCCATCGCCTGCCAGTTGAACCGGAACTCGCGCCGGAGGTACACCGTCACCGCGTCATGGTCTCGCACCGCGGCAGGGAACTCGGAGGCGAGGCCTCTCCCCGGGTTGCCCAGGAACGAGCCGGTGGCGTCGTCGCGGGACATGTTCTCGATGACGGCATTCATGGAGCGCCGCATGTAGGTGGCCCCGACGCACAGCGAGTCCCATACATTGTATTCACCGCCCAGCAACAACTCATCCAGGGACTGGGGCTCCAGGGCGGGGTCCATGGGGCTGTTGATGGCATGCGCGCTGAGCAGGGTCTGCGTCGCGTTCTGGTGGTAGCGTCCGTAGCTGGCGTATAGCTTGGACCTGCCATCTCGGGTGAAGTCATACACGAGCCCCAGCCGGGGTGAGACCTGATGGGGCAGCGCGATGTCCGTGCTCCCGCTCGTGTCGAGGAGGGTCTGCGTGTCGTAGCGCACACCCGCGTTGAGCGTCACATGGCCGAGGAGGATCCAGCTATCCTGCACGAAGCCACCCACCGAGGTGGCCATGGTCGAGGGGCCCGCCTGGATGGCTTCCACATCCAGCCCGGCCTTCAAATAGTGGTTCCCCAGCGCATTCCAGAGCCAGGTGCCCGTTGCGTTGACCTGGAAGCGATCCACCGTGTCCGCGACCCATCCGTCCACGGGCGGCGTGGCGTTCTGCTGGTGATGCCAGCCCGCCGTCACGTCGAGGAACAGGCTCTTCTCCAGGAACGCGGAGTTCAGCTTCAACGTCACGTCGCGGGAGTCCAGCAGGTCTCCTTCCGCGTGCGTGGAGGGCTCATCCCCGTATCGGTCATTGCCTCCCGTGTCACTCGGCGCGCCATACATCGAGAGGCTCAGCGCATGGTCCGCGTTCAGAATGTACGTGAGCTTGCCGATGTACTGTACGGTGCGGTGGTCCGAGAAGGTGCGCTCCTCGGCTCCGGAGATGTCGAGGGGGCGCACGAGCCGGCGGTCGAATGTGGGCAACAGCCCGGCGTAGAACCACAGCTTGTTCTCGATCAGGGGGCCACCCAGCTCCGCGCCGACGTTCCCCTGGTTCCACAGCCGCTGCGTCGCCCGGCCCACCGCGCCGGGGTGCTCCAGCGTCGTTCTCGGGCCTTCGAGGAGCCCCGGCGCGAAGTGACTGAACACGGAGCCGTGGAATGCATTGGAGCCGGACTTCGTCGTCACCGTTACGACGCCTCCGGTGGCGCGGCCGAACTCCGGGCGCATGCCGCCCGTCACCACTTCCACCTCCCGGATGAACTCCACGGGCAGCGGCGTGCCGAGGAGGCCCAGCGCCGGGCTTCCCACCTCGAGACCGTCCACCCGGAAGGTATTCTCTGGCGACGTCGTCCCGCTCAGGGATACACCGAAGGCGTCCGCCTGCGCGCCGGGCGCCAGCTCCGCCAGGCTCTCGAAGGAGCTCATCGCGCCGCCCCGCTCGTCGGGACGTATCAGCGCCAGTGCTCGCAGTACGTACTCGTCGACGCGCGTCCCCGTGTGTGTCGAGCTGATGTCGATGGTGGGTGGCCCGCAGAAGGGGAGGTCCGACT
>QKJM01000594.1 GCA_003249315.1 Archangium sp. | reverse complement strand
ACCGGGGTGGGCCGCTGGAGGCGGTGGAGGTGCTGTCGGTAGAGGGCCGCGAGGTGCGGCGGCACGAGGGCACGTACCTGGCTCGGGTGAGGACGGAGGTGACGGCGCGAGACGAGGCCACCGGCCGCGTGCTGACACTGGCGGGCGCGGGAGAGTTGGAGGAGCTGAAGGACATCGCCTCCCGGATGATGCGCGGCCAGGGCGGCGGCAATGCGGACGAAGCCCGGCGCTACCACATGGGCCGCGGCGCCCGGGTGGAGGACCCTCGCACCGGCGCCAGCACGCCCCGCGTCAAGGACGTGCTGCGCGGCGAGCTGGACGTCTTCATCGCCGCGTGGATCTCCCGTCCGCCAGAGGGGGAGCCTCCCCCGGACACCAACTGAGGAGGCGAGGACCCGGTCCTCCTCCGGCTCTCCAACGAGCAGCCGAGTCCCCGAGCTCCCATCCGGGCACCCGCAAGCGGAGAAGGCGGGTGCCCCTCCCCCCGGAACACACGTCGAGCTGCTTGCATCCAGGGCCCCTCCGGGGCATTCAGGCACGGTGAACACGTCAGAGGACCGTCAGGAACCGAGCCAACAGGCCGAGCCAAGGGCCCATCAGGGTTCGGTCATCTTCCACGCGTACCAGGGGAAGAGCGTCCGCTCGGGCGGAATCCGCCGGTACCTGCTGGCCCTCGCGCTGCTGCTGGTGATCGGCCTGCTCGCGCACCGCTTCGTGATGTATCGCAGCGCGAACTCGTTCATCCGCGTGGAGACGCCGTGGGGCATGCGCACGGTGCGACAGGGGATGGCGCCCGCGGACGTGGAGCCCCTCATGGGCAGCCCCGTCACCCGGGAACTGCGCGGCGACGTGGAGTGTTTCCAGTACGGGCGCCCCACCGTCAACCATCCCACGTTCGTGCTGTACACCGTCTGCTACGAGGACGGGAAGCTCCGCGACATCTCCCAGCGCCGCTACGACGCCTGGGTGGTGACCTCGGACGGCGCCATCGCCCCCGCCCCCCTGGAGGCCCCCCCGGCCCCCAGCCTCGCCCAGGAAGCCGCCGCGCCGTAGGGCAGTGAACGGTTCGCGCCGGAATCCAAGCCCCCATCCCTGACGCGGTATGCCAGGATGCCGCTGCTCGATAGGACCATCCGCTCGTGAGGTGACATGCTCTGGCTCCGCTCGGTGCTCTTCTGGGCATTCTTCGTCGCGAGTTCCGCCGCGCTCTTCTTCGTGGCACTCGCCATCTTCCTGCTCACCTTCCCCTTCGACAGGAACGGAAAGGTGCTGCACCTCTTCTCGTGCGGCTGGGCACAGCTCTACTTCTGGGTGAACCCGGGCTGGCGCCTGCGGGTGGAGGGCCGGGAGCGCCTGCCCTGGAACGGCCCGGCGGTGCTGGTGTCCAACCACCAGTCCCTGGGTGACATCCTCGTCCTCTTCGGCCTCTTCCGCCCCTTCAAATGGGTCTCCAAGGCCAGCGTCTTCAAGGCGCCCTTCCTCGGGTGGAACATGTACCTCAACCGGTACGTGGGCCTGGTGCGCGGGGACAAGGACAGCATCGGCCGGATGATGGCCGCGTGCGAGCGGTGGCTGGAGCGCGGCGTGCCGGTGCTCCTCTTCCCCGAGGGCACCCGCTCGCCGGATGGAAACCTGCTGCCCTTCAAGGACGGCGCCTTCCGCCTGGCCCTGGACAAGGGCTGTCCCCTCTACCCCATCGTGCTCACCGGCACCGCGGACACCCTCCCCAAGCACGGGCTGATCTTCAAGGCACGCGCCAACTGCCAGGTACACGTGCTCGAGCCTGTGGACCCCCGCGCCTTCGCCGACGTGGCCAGCCTGCGCGACCACGTGCGGCAGCTCATCGCCCAGGAGAAGGCCCGTCTCGAGTCCGGGAACGTGGGCGAGTTGCAGACCGCCTAGGAGCGCGCCTCCTCGCGAGCCCTCCGGGGAAGGCGCACGGTGTCGAAGCGCTCCACCTCGCGAAGGGGCTGCGCCAGCTCCCGCCCGCTGGAGGTGCCGTCGGTACAGCCGGAGGATACAGGTACGCAGCACGGAGTATTCTCCGGTCACCTGCTCCAGGATGAGGGCGCGATGAGGGCGGATGGCTCCCGTTCCAACATGTCCATCAAGATGGGAATGCTCCCCGGCTCCCGCGTCCAGGACCGCTCTCCCTCCTCCGGGACTTCCCCCCCGGACGAACGCCTGCCCGCCCGGCCCCTCCTTCATTCACACTGCCCATTGATTCGCCGCCCGGAATGCGGCACCAAGCGACCTGTCGCTCGCAGCGAGGTCCGCCATTCCCAGCACCCACCTGTCGTTCGCCTCCGCCGAAGCCCACCGCCGTTGGCTGGAGAGTCAGTCCACCCTGCCCCGCGGCTTCCGCATCGGGCGCACCAGCTTCGAGTTCCTCCCCGTCGAGGTGGCGAAACCCTCGAAGATGAACCTCACCGTGCTCGCGCTCGACGAGCCCACCCCGTCCTTCGCGGCGGTGTTCACCCGCAACGCCTTCCCTGGCGCTCCGGTGCTCATCGGCCGCCAGCGGCTGGAGGCCCCTACGCTGGGCGCGGTGGTGGTGAACAACAAGGTGAGCAACGTCTGCGCGCCCGGGGGCGTCGAGGCCTCCGAGCGCCTGTGCGCGGCGGTGGCCGGCTCGCTCGGGCTGGAGCCCGGCCAGGTGCTGCCCAGCTCGACGGGGGTGATCGGCTGGCGGCTGCCCGCGGACGCCCTGGTGGGCGCCGTGCCCGAGGCCGTCGGGGCCCTGCAGCCGGACTCGGCCCTGCCGGCCGCCGAGGCCATCATGACCACCGACCTCTACCCCAAGGTCCGCCGGGTCGAGCTGGGAGGCGGCAGCATCGTGGGCATCGCCAAGGGGGCGGGGATGATCGAACCCAACCTGGCCACCATGCTCGTCTTCCTGATGACGGACCTGGACGTGCCCCGTGAGGCCCTGCGCGCCTGCCTCCAGTCGGTGGTGGCGCGGAGCTTCAACTGCATCAGCGTGGACAGCGACACCAGCACCTCGGACACGGTGGCGCTGCTCTCCTCGCGAAAGGTGCCCTGCCCGGATCTGGCGGCCTTCGAGGCCGCCCTGGGGCAGGTATGCACCGACCTGGCAGAGGACGTGGTGCGCAACGGAGAGGGCGTCCACCACGTGATTCGGGTGCGGGTGCGGGGAGCCCCGAGCGAGGAGCTGGCCCATGGCATCGGCAAGGCGGTGGTGAACTCGCCGCTGTTCCAGTGCGCGGTGAACGGGAACGACCCGAACGTGGGCCGGCTGGTGTCGGCCATTGGACGGTACGTGGGGGCTCACGCCCCGGAGCTGGAGCTCTCGCGCTGCACCCTGCGCATGGGCGGCCGGGTCATCATGGAGGGCGGTACCTTCCGGTTGGACCACGAGACGGAGAAGCTGCTGGTGGCCCACCTCAAGGAGGCCGAGCTCTATGCCAGCACGCCTCCCCCGGACGGGCTCACCTTCCGCCCGCCGGTGACCTACCCGCCTCACGAGCGCTCCGTGGAGGTGGACGTGGACCTGGGAGTGGGCAACGCCTCCTGCACCGTGCTCGGCGCGGACCGCAGCCACGAGTACATCAGCGAGAACGCGGACTACCGGAGCTGAGGGCGCTCCCCTCCCTCTCCCCCTGGCAGAGGCCTGGCGCGAAAGCCTTGCGGCCGCGCACGCGAACCGCAACGCTGCCAGAGAGCCACAGGAGGGCCCCATGTCCGAGTCTTCGCCGTACGAGCTGGTCATCGCCAACGGCCTCTTCTTCGACGGACGAGGCAGTCCTCCGCGGGTGCGACATCTCGGCATCCGTCAGGGCCAGGTGTCGGCCGTCAGCGAATCGCCCCTGCCGGCGGGCCCGGACACCGAGGTGCTCGACGCCACCGGCCGGTGGGTGATGCCAGGCTTCATCGACCTGCACACCCACTATGACGCGGAGGTGGAGCTGGCCCCCTCGCTCTCCGAGTCCGTGCGGCACGGCGTCACCTCGGTGATGATGGGGAGCTGCTCGCTCAGCCTCGCGCTGGGGACGCCCGAGGACCTGGCGGACCAGTTCTGCCGGGTGGAGGCCATCCCCTACGACACGGTGCGCGCACTGCTGGAGCGGAACAAGGACTGGGAGACGCTCGGCGAGTACCTGGCCCACCTGGACGCGCTGCCCCTGGGCCCCAACGTGGGCTCCTTCGTGGGCCACTCGGCCCTGCGCTCTCACGTGATGGGGCTGGAGCGCAGCCTGGACGAGCGGGTGAAGCCCTCCTCCGCGGAGCTCTCCCGGATGGAGGCGCTGCTGCGCGAGGGGCTCGACGAGGGCTACGCGGGCTTCTCCATCATGACGCTGCCGTGGGACAAGATTGGAGGCAGCCGGCCCATCCGCAGCCGCCCCCTGCCCTCCACCTTCGCGAGCTGGTCCGAGTACCGCCGCTTCACCCGCATCCTCCGCGAGCGCGGCCGCGTCTTCCAGGGCGTGCCCAACATCACCACCAAGGTGAACGTCTTCCTCTTCCTCCTGGAGAGCGTGGGGCTGCTGCGTCCCCCTCTGAAGACGACCGTCATCTCGATGATGGACACCCGCGCCAACCGCGGCATCCACTGGCAGATAGGGTGGCTCTCGCGCTTCTTCAACGCGGTGCTGGAGGCCGACTTCCGCTGGCAGGCGCTGCCAGAGGTGTTCGACCTGTGGTCCGACGGCATCGACCTGGTCGTCTTCGAGGAGTTCGGCGCGGGGGCGGCCGCACTGCACCTGCAGGACCTGGCCGCGCGCCAACTCCTCCTGGAGGATCCGGAGTACCGGGCCCGCTTCAAGCAGGAGTGGAAGAGCCGGCTGCTGCCCAAGGTATTCCACCGGGACTTCAACCAGTCGCAGGTGCTACGGGCGCCGGACCCCGCGCTGGTGGGCCGCTCCTTCGCGGACATCGCCCGAGAGCGCGGCCAGGACGTGGTGGACACCTTCCTGGACCTGGTGGCGCGCTACGGGACGGAATTGCGCTGGTACACGGTGATGGCCAATGACCGGCCGCGCGAGCTGGAGGCCATCGTCAGCCACCCGGATGTGCTCATCGGCTTCTCCGACGCAGGGGCCCACCTGCGCAACATGGCCCACTACAACTTCCCCCTGCGCATGCTGAGACTGGTGCGCGAGGCGGAGCGACGCGGCGAGCCCGTCATGCCCATGGAGCGCGCGGTACACCGACTCACCGGGGAAATTGCGGAGTGGCTGGGGCTGGACGCGGGCGGGCTCGCGCCAGGACGGCGGGCCGATGTGGTGGTGGTGGACCCCGAGCGGCTCGGCCCCGAGCTGGACGTGGCCCGCGAGGCCGAGATGGAGGGCTTCGACGGCTTCGTGCGGATGGTGAACCAGGACGGTGGCGCCGTGGAGTCCGTCCTCATCAACGGCCGGCTCGCGATGCGCCACGGAGCCCCCGCCCCCGGGCTGCGCAGGGAGCGGGGCTTCGGGCGCGTGCTCCGCGTGGCCTAGGAGTCCGTGAAGATGCGCTGGCCCGGCGTGAGGACGTTATCCGGATCATACCGGCGCTTCGCGTGCTCGAAGCGCTCCCAGAAGGGATGGAAGTGCCCACGCCAGTCGGCCTCGCTCATCGGCACCGAGTCGACCGGGTAGCGCTTGCCTCCCACCTCGGTGAGCCGCTCGAAGATGGCGCGGTTCTCGGCGACCAGCTCCGCCACCCGCTCGGGGGTGGGAGGCACCGCGGTACGCAGCATCGCGAAGAGGAAGACGTGCCTGCCCGGAGGCATCACCGGGTACGGAGACTTCAGCCGAGTGCGTGGAACGGGATAGAGGATGATGGGCCCGCCCCCGACGTCGGCCTCGGTGGTCCGCGCGAGCACCTGCTGGACGAAGCGCTCCGTCTCCCGCTCGGGCACGAACATGTTCAGCCAGGGGTGCGGGAAGAACCAGACGCCAATCTGCCGGAGCAGGTCCTCCACAGGCGCCACGCGGTTGGCGAAGTCGAAGTAGCTGCTGTCACGTGCCTCCAGCGTGTCCGGCAGGAAGGACAGCCCGGCCAGCAGCCCCGCATCATCCGGCTCGTCGCCCGGCGAGAAGTACTTCACCACTTCCAACTGGTACGCCCACCCTCCATTGGAGGGCAGGACGAAGCCTTCCACGTAGTCGAAGCGGCCCTCGTCGACGAGCCGCGTCTGCTCCGCCATGAAGGTGGCGAGGTCTTCATACAAGGCGGTGTAGACACGCACCCGCGGTGGCACGTCCACCAGACGCACCCGGGCCCGCGCGATGATGCCGAACTGCCCCAGGCCCCCGCGCACCGCGTCGAACAGCGGCCGGTTCTCCGAGGGCGAGCAGCGCACCAGCTCCCCTCGGCCCGTCACCACCTCCAGCTCCAGCACGTTGTCCACCTGCAGGCCCGACTCGAAACTCTGCCCGCCAATGCCTCCCACCG
>QKJM01000675.1 GCA_003249315.1 Archangium sp. | reverse complement strand
GAGGAGGCGGTGAGCCTGCTGGAGGTGGCGGCTGGGCGCAACCCTCCCGATCCGGCGCAGAGCTCGCGCCTGATCGCGAAGCTCCAGAGCCTGGCCGATCCCCTCTCCGCGATCTCCTCCCTGGGCCTCAAGCTCTCCGCGCCGTTGTGGCGTGAGGTCTTCCGCAGGCAGATGGTCTTCAACCAGGAGATCACCCTCTGCCTGGCCAATCTCCTGGGAACGCGTGCGCCGACGGGCCCGCGCCCCGATGACGACTACGAGGAGTGGTACACCGAGCGGGAGGCCGGGTCGTTCGCCCGGGTGGTGGAGGAGTTGAAGAGCCTCTCCCACCGACCGCTGATGAGCCTGGTGGTTCCTGTCTACGAGACGCCAGAGCCCATCCTTCGCGCCTGCATCGACTCCGTGCTCGCTCAGTTCTACGATCATTGGCAGCTCTGCCTGGTCGATGACGGCTCCAAGGCGCCGCACGTGCAGTCCGTGCTCTCCGAGTACGCGCAGCGCGATGCCCGCATCCTCGTCCATCGCCTGCCCTCCAACGGTGGCATCGCCCGCGCCACCAACGAGGCCATCAAGATGGCCAGCGGCGAGTTCGTGTGCTTCCTCGATCATGACGATCTGCTGGCCCCCCATGCCCTGGCGGAGATGGCGCTGAGGCTGGATCGGGAGCAGGACGCGGATCTGCTGTATTCGGACGAGGATCGCTTCGACAACTCCGGTCGGCGCTTCAATCCCTTCTTCAAGCCGGGCTGGTCTCCGGACCTGCTGCGCAGCGTCAACTACATCTGCCACTTCGTGGTGGTGCGCCGTCGGCTGCTGATGGAGGTGGGGGGGCTGCGCGAGGGCTTCGAGGGTTCGCAGGACTTCGAGCTGTTGCTGCGGCTGAGCGAGCGTACCCGGCGTATCGTCCATGTGCCGGGAATCCTCTACCACTGGCGCGCTTCGGACAACTCCCTCTCGCAGGACGAGGGGCGGCTCCAGTCGGCCTCGTCCGCGGGTGTGCAGGCCCTGAGGGAGCACCTGACGCGGATGGGGGAGGAGGCGACGGTGGATGAGGTGGCTCCCACCCACTACCGGGTTCGCTACCCGGTGAAGGAGCGCCCGCTCGTCTCCATCATCGTCCCCTTCAAGGACAAGCCGGAACTGCTGCGCACGCTCATCACCAGTCTGGTCGACAAGACGTGGTACCAGAACTACGAGCTGCTGCTGGTCTCCAACAACAGCACCCAGCGGGAGACCTTCGAGCTGCTGGAGAGCCTGGACGATCCGCGCATCCGCAAGCTCACGTGGGATCACCCCTTCAACTACCCGGCCATCAACAACTTCGCGGCCGGTCAGGCCCGGGGCGAGCTGCTGCTCTTCCTCAACAACGACATGGAGAGCATCGAGCCGGACTGGCTCGAGGAACTCGTCAGCCAGGCGCAGCGCCCCGAGGTGGGGGCGGTGGGAGCCAAGCTGCTCTTCCCTGATGGAACCCTGCAGCACGCGGGCGTGGTGGTGGGGCTCACCGGCTTTGCCGGGCACCCGTTCTGGCAGTTGCCGGACAATGGGACCTGGACGCCCTTTGGCCATGCCAACTGGGTGCGCGACTACCTGGCTGTCACCAGCGCGTGCGTGATGGTGCGCCGCGAACTCTTCGAGGCACTCGAGGGGTACGACGAGCGCTTCAAGGTCTGTGGCAGCGATGTGGATCTGGGGCTGCGCGTCGTGGCCCGTGGGTTGCGGGTCGTCTACACGCCGCATGCGAAGCTGCTCCATTACGAGTCAGCCAGCCGCAGGTTGGATGCCATCCCGGAGAACGACTTCTGGATGTCCTTCTCCGCCTACCGGCCGTACCTGAAGGGGGGAGATCCCTTCTACAACCCCAACCTCACTCTGCTCGGGACGGACTGCTCGTTGCGGCGGCATGAGGAGGATGGGGAGATGCTGGCCTCGCAGACGCTGGCGAGGGATCTCCCCAGCGTGAAGGATCCGGTTTCGTTCGAGCGGGCCTTCCATCAGTGCCATGTGGCCGAGCACCTCAGGGGAATTGATCATTCGTCCGAGCAGGTACGGAAGGCGCGGGCGGAGGCCCCCGAGCGGCTGGCTCGGCTGCGTGGCAAGGGTCGGATCGAGCGTATCTCCTGGTTCCTGCCGTCCTTCCACCATCCCTATGGTGGTATCCACACCATCCTCCGCTTCGCGGACCTGCTGCGCTCGAGCCATGGGGTGCAGAGCGATCTCATCCTCTACAACAACCCGAACGTGACGCCGGCCGAGCTGGAGGCGCGCGTGGCGGTCATCTACCCCGATCCGCCGGGGCGCTTCCGCGTGCTGCGCTCGCTGGACGATGTGGCGAATCTGCCGCAGTGCGATCTGGCGGTGGCCACGCTGTGGACGTCGGCCTATCCGGTGCTGGCGCACCCTCGCGCCACGGTGCGTGCCTACTTCGTGCAGGACTACGAGCCGCAGTTCTTCGCGGCGGGCACCTACTCGGCGCTGGCGGAGCAGACCTACCGGCTCGGGTTGTACGGCATCTTCAACACCCGGGGTCTGCACGACTACGTCACCACCCACTACCCCATGCAGGGTTGCTGGTTCGAGCCGACGGTGGATCGGAATGTCTTCCATGCGCGGCGCCCCGAGCGCAGCGGGCCGGTGCGTATCTTCTTCTACGGGCGTCCCTCCACGGATCGGAACGCCTTCGAGCTGGGCATCGCCACGTTGCGTCGGCTCAAGGAAGAGCTGGGCTCGGCGGTGGAGATCCTCACCGCGGGCGAGCGTTGGAACCCGGAGCAGTACGGGCTGCAAGGCATCATCACCAATCTGGGGGTGTTGCCGTACGAGAAGACGGCGGACCTCTACCGCGAGTGCGACGTGGGCCTGTGCTTCATGTTCACCAAGCATCCCTCCTACCTGCCCTTCGAGATGATGGCGTGTGGGGTGACGGTGGTGACCAACTACAACCCGGCCAACCTCTGGCTGCTGGAGCACGAGACGAACTGTCTGCTGGCCGAGCCCACCTACTCGTGCGTGCTGGAGCAACTCCGGGCGGCGGTCTCCGAGCCGGCGCTGCGCGCCCGCATCCGGGAGGCCGCGGCGGCGCGCGTGCAGCGCACCTCCTGGGAGGAGCAGGTGGAGCGGGTGTACGAGCACCTGGTACGGGGACAGGGCGGTGAGCCAGCCAAAGCGCAGGGCCATAGGGGATGAGTGGGAGGCGTTCTTACATGGGGGGGGCTAAGTTCATCGAGCCAGGGGCGTTGGGGGTTGACGAGGAGACATCCACGGCGCTCGCGAGCTGGCTGGCGCGGCTTCAAGGCGGCGGACACCTCGGGCACCCGGGAGAGCTGGCCGAGGCGCTGGCGGTGGTTCGCCGTGCCTTGCGAGAGGCGCGGCCCGGGGAGCCAGAGGGGCTGAGGAGCCTCGAGGGGCTGCGTGGGCTCGTCGCCGAGCTGGAGCAGCGCTTCCTCGCGGAGATGCCTGCTCGGATGCTCTTCTGCGAGGAGCTGCTCGCACGTGTGCTGGTGCTGTCCCAGAGTTCTTCCTCCGAGGGCTCCTGGTGGCCGGAGAAGGGGGAGTGGCGGACGGTCGGGCCGTGGCTGCTAGGGAGGAGCCGCTCCTGGTTCGAGACCCGGCTGTTGCAGCCCCAGCGGTCCTTCAACAGGAACGCGGCGCGGCTTCTCGAGCGGCTGATACGACCGTACAACTTCTGCGATTCGAGCGGGGAGACGAGCGGCGAGTTGCTGGAGTCGCTGCGTGGGGCCGTGGATCCCCTGGCATGGGAGCCCCGGACGCACCGCAGCGGAGTGGGTGGATACGCCGCGCTGCGGTTGCAGCGCGCCTGGTTCCGGACGGCCCGTTCGGTGGTGACTCCCGTGCTCGAGCGGCAGCGGCGCTGGAACGAGGAGTTCATCCGAGTGCTGGAGCACGTGCTGAGCGGGTCGAGCTCTCCCCAGTTCAGCTTGCCGGACACGTTCGACAGCCTGGCGAGGCAGGGCGACATCCTGCGCGACGAGATTCGGCGGCGCTCTCTGGAGTCGCTGGTCTCCCGGGGGCTCCGGCTGCTCTTCCAGCATCAGGTCGCCTTCAACGAGCAGATGCTCGAGGCCCTGCGGGCCTGGACGAAGCAGAACCGGCTCCTTCTGCCCGACTACGAGACGTGGTGCGCGGCGCATGAGCCGGCGCGGATCCAGGTGGTGGAGGGCGCGCTCGGGCGGCTGCGTCGGCGGCCTCGCTTCAGCATCATCACCCCCACCTACGAGACGCCGGAGCCGGTGCTGCGCGCCTGTATCGACTCTGTGCGCGCGCAGCTCTACGGTGATTGGGAATTGTGCCTGGCGGATGACGGCTCCACCTCGCCTCATCTGCTCTCCCTCTTCTCCGAGTACTCCCGGTTGGACGAGCGGATCCGCTTCGTACGGCTGGAGGGCAACCAGGGCATCGCGGAGGCGACCAATGCCGCGTTGAAGCTGGCTCAGGGTGACTTCGTCGCCTTCCTGGATCACGACGACACCCTGGCGCCCCATGCCCTCGCGGAGCAGGCGCTTCGCCTGGACTCCGAGCCCGATCTCGACGTGCTCTACTCGGACGAGGACAAGCTCGACATGCAGGGGCGGCGCTTCTCGCCCACCTTCAAGCCGGGCTGGTCGCCGGATCTGCTGCGCACCTCCAACTACGTCTGCCACTTCCTCGTCGTGCGGCGGTCGTTGATCGAGGAGATCGGAGGCATTCGCGGCGGGTTTGATGGGGCGCAGGACTACGAGCTGGTGCTGCGGCTGAGCGAGCGGACACAGCGGATCGGCCACATCCCACGGGTGCTGTACCACTGGCGCGCGGTGCCGAGCTCCACGGCCTCGGACAGCTCGGCCAAGCCGGCCGCGTCGGACGCCGGGTTGAGGGCGCTTCAGGGGCACCTGGATCGCACCGGGGAAGGGGGCTGGGTGGAGAGCATTCAGCCCTGCGTGTACCGGGTGCGCTACCCGGTCGCGGGGCCCGTGGGCATTTCCCTGGTGCTGACGCCCGCGCCAGGCGCGCCGCTGCCGCTGCTGGAGCGGTGGGGAGAGGTGGTGCTCCCCGGGCCCGTGGAGTTGTTGCTGGTAGCGGAGGATGCAGAGACGCGCTCGCTGCCCCCGCTTCCCGACTCCGTGCGTGTGGTGCGCCTCGGGGTGCCAGCGGGGCGCGGGGCGTGGGCGCGGCGCAACCTGGGGGCGCGCCACGCCTCCGGACTGCTGCTGCTGTTTGCCAGTGGCTCCCTCCGGTGGCTGCAGCCGGACTGGCTGGAGGTGCTTACCTCCCAGGTGCTTCGTCCATCCATCGGCGTGGTGGGTGGCAAGCTGATCGATCCCCACGGGCGCATCCGCGAGGCCGGGCAGGCGCTCGGGGTGCAAGGGCTCGCGGGCTCCGTCTTCCGAAACCTGCCCTCCTCTCACTGGGTCAGCTCGGGCAACACCGACTGGACTCGCAACTGCAGCGCGGTATCCGCCTCGTGTCTGATGATCTCTCGGGAGCTCTTCCTGGAGGAGGGCGGCTTCGACGAGCACTTCCACTCCTGGGGGGCGGATCTCACGCTCTGCCTCAGGCTGCTCCAGCGTGAGCGGCGCATCGTCTATGCCCCGAACGCGGAGTTCACGGAGACGGCTCCGTCGGACTCCATTCCGGTGGATGACCTGTGGGAGGCTTTTGCTCGACTCAGGCCCTGGCTGCGTCGAGGAGATCCTTTCTACAACCCCAACTTGTCGCTCCTGCAGACGGATGGGAGCCTGCGCGAGCACCCCGAGAGTGCCGAGGCCCTGGCCTGCCAGGTGCTTGCGAACGCCTTGTGGGAACTGGTTGCTTCCGGGCAGACTGGGGTTCCGCCGCGATAGGTGGCTCGTTGACGGCGCATACGCGGTTCCTTGAAGTGAGGAGGCCGAAAGATGCTGATCCGGGTGGCCAATGGCTTGTTACGACGGGCGCGGGAGGTACTGCAGGTGCCCTCGCTGGGGGCGGGTGCCCCCGCCGGTCTCTGGCTGGATGACCCTCGCGCGGAGCAGATGCTGCTGGAGCGCACCCAGAGCGAGTTCCTGCTCAAGCACACCCGGGAGCTGATCCGTGATGGCGTGACGCGCATTCAGGGCGCGGTCAGTGCCGAGCAGTGCGATCAGCTCGTCCAGGAGTTTCATCAGTACTGTGAGAAGCAGCCGGAGTCGGCCGACTTCAAGGATGAGCACGGCTACCACTCGCGTCTGTGCAACTTCCACCTGGAGTCCGCGTCCGCGCTGTCCATCGGTGTGCATCCTCGAGTCATGGAGCTGCTGGACTTCGCGTTCGGCGAGCGCGCCGCCATCTGCAGCTCGCTCATGTTCGAGAAGGGCAGCCAGCAAGCCATTCACCGCGACTCGCCCTTCTTCCATACCCGGCCGGAGGGGCTGTTCTTCGGGGTCTGG
>QKJM01000493.1 GCA_003249315.1 Archangium sp. | reverse complement strand
CTGGCCCTCTACAACAGCGTGGCCCTGGAGGACGGGTACACCGCGGGCATCCAGACCGTCATCGCCTCCCTGCTCCTGTCCCCCCACTTCCTCTACCGCGCCGAGGTGGGAGAGCCCGCCGGGAACGGGAGCCATGTCCTGACGGACTACGAGGTGGCCTCGGAGCTCTCCTATCTCTTCTGGGGCTCCATGCCGGATGAGGAACTCTTCGCGCAGGCGCGCGAGGGGATCCTGCACACGCCGGAGCAGATCTCCAGCCAGGCCCGCAGGCTGCTCGCCTCGCCCCGGAGCCGGCCGATGCTCGACCACTTCGTGAATCAGTGGCTGGAGCTGGAGCGGCTCGACCAGGCGCAGAAGGACCCCGCCGCCTTCGCGGACTTCACTCCCGCGATCCGCGAGGCGATGCGGGCCGAGACGACGACGTTCTTCGACCATGTCCTCCGCCAGGGCAGCGGACGGCTCCCCGATCTCTTCACCGCCGACTACACCTTCCTCTCGGACGAGCTGGCCGCCTTCTACCGCATCTCTGGCCCGGTGAGCGGCACCTCGGTGACGGGGCTGCAGCAGGTGGAGGTGGAGAGCTCCGGCCGAGGCGGACTCCTCACCCACGGGAGCCTCCTCGCCAGCCAGGCCACGCCGCAGACCTCGTCCCCGGTGCGCCGCGGCAAGCTCGTCCGCGAGCGCCTGTTGTGCCAGCCACTGCCCCCGCCTCCCCCGGGCCTCATCGTGGAGCTTCCCCCGGTGGACCCATCACTCCCCAACCGGGAGCGCTTCCGCGAGCACTCGCAGAACCCCGCCTGCGCCTCGTGCCACCAGTTGATGGATCCCATCGGCTTCGGCTTCGAGCACTTCGACAGCGTCGGCCGCTACCAGCCCACGCAGAACGACCAGCCGGTGGACGCGAGCGGCGAGGTGCTCTCCTCGCGCAATACCGAGGGAACCTTCACCGGCGTGGGCGAGCTCCAGCGGAAGCTGGCGGAGAGCCAGGACGTACACTCCTGCTTCTCCCTGCAGTGGATGCGCTTCGCCTACGGCACCGCCGAGGAGGAGTCCTCCTGCGCGGCCCAGCAGCTCACCGAGCAATTCCAGCAGGGAGGCCTGAGCATCCCCGAGCTGCTCGTCTCGTTGACCCAGCTCCCGCGCTTCACGGTGCGCGTCGGAGAGTCCGACGGTACGCCGAGCCAACCCCCGGGTGGAGGCACTCCGGGCAGCGGGCCCCAGCCCTCCGGCAACGTGGAGGTCTCCATCTCGGTCCAGTCGGACTGGGAAGCCGGCTACTGCCACGACGTGAAGGTGACCAACACCGGCGCCTCCCAGCTCGCGTGGCGCACCTCGCTGAGCCTGGAGGGCACCCTCACCCACGTGTGGAACGCGGAGGCCACGCCGGAAGCAGGCCGCATCACCTTCACGGGAGCGGACTGGAACCACCTGCTGGAGCCCGGCTCCAGCACCAGCTTCGGCTACTGCGCGAAACGCTAGTCCCTCGCCGGTGCGCCGGGCCTCACCCGGCGCGCAGCGTGAGGATGGTCACCTCGGCGGGCACGCCCAGCCTGAAGGGAAGCCAGTGTCCCGTTCCTCCCGACACATACAGGTGGCTATCCCCTCGCCGGTATCGGCCCAGCATGTGCTCGAAGGCGAAGCCGAACAGCGGAACGCCGAGGAAGGCCACCTGCCCGCCATGGGTGTGGCCCGAGAGCGTCAGCCTCGCTCCCTTCTCCGCGGCCAGCGGGAAGAAGTCCGGGTGATGAGAGAGGCACAGCACCACCTCGTCCGCCGAACCCCCCTGGAAGGCCACCTCCGCCGAGCGCCGCATCCGCTCCAGCTTCGCCCCGGGCATCCGCCGGGCCATCGGGTAGTCCACCCCCACCACGCGCACCCGCTGCCCGCCGTGCTCCAGCACGTGCGCCTCGTCCACCAGCAGCCGCACCGGGCCGCCCCGTCTCGCGCTCGCCGCGTACGCCGCGCGGACGCGCTCCAGGCCCCGCCAGTGCTCGTGATTGCCCAGGACGCACAGCATGCCGTGCGCCGCCTGGCACTCCTCCAGCGCCGCCATCGTCCCGTCGAGCTGCGACAGATCGTCGATCAAATCGCCCGTCATCACCTGGAGGTCCACCCCCGCGGCGTCCATCGCCGCCACCGCGCGGCGTACGGAGTCGACGTCGATGAAGGCTCCCACATGGACGTCGGTCATCAGGCCGATGCGGAAGCCGTCGAGCGCCGGGGGCAGGCCGCGCAGCCGCACCTCCTCGCGGCGGAGCTCGAAGCCGGAGGCGCCGGAGACGATGCCCACCGAGCTCGTCCCCGCCGCCAGCAGGGGCACCGAGCGCCCCATCCCCACCAGCAAGCCCCGACGCCGCAGATCCACCTCTCCCGGAAGCAGCACGGCCGGCCGCTTTCCCAGCCCGAGCCTCCCGCCCAGGAACGCGAAGGGCAGGCCCCCCAGCATCACCATCACCGAGGCGACGAGCCAGCCCGAGCCGAAGAACTTCAGCGGTATCCCCAGGCCCGGCAGCGCGCCGTGACTCCCCCTCCCCAGCACCATCGGAAGGGCCCAGGCCGCGAGCGAGAGCCCGGCCAGCCCCAGCAGCACCCGAAACCGCCAGCCCTCCCGGACGCCGGGCCACAGCCTCCGCAGGACGAGGTACGCACCGAGGTTGACGAGGACGATGAAGAGGAGTCGGCCCATCCCGCTACTGTAGCCCACGCCAGCCTCGCTCGGCCCGGGCCCGGAGTCACCAGCGCGTCAGCGCGCCCGGGGGCGGGTTGTCCCCCCGTGCGAAGACTGGCATGACATTCAACCGTCCCCCGAGCCAACGTTTCCCTGGCTCCGCGCGGCAGGCACTGCGGGCGAGGGCTCGAGGGGCAGAGGGAGAGAAGCATGTACCAGACGCATAGCCTCTACGAGCAGCTCGGAGGGGAGGCGATGGTCACCAGGGCGGTGACCATCTTCTACCGCAGGGTCATGGCGGACACGCGCCTGCGGCCCTTCTTCGAGGGAACGGACATGGAGCGCCAGGTCTCGATGCAGCGGACCTTCCTGACCACGGCCTTCGGGGGGCCCAACAGCTACTCGGGCCGGGACATGCGCCGCGCCCACGCGAAGCTGGTCCAGCGGGGCCTGGGCGACGTTCACTTCGACGCCGTGCTCACCCACCTGGACGACACTCTCGCGGAGCTTGGGGTGAACCCGGCGCTGCGGGACTGGGCCCGGGCCATTACCGACAGCATGCGCAAGGACGTGCTGGTGCGCTGAGGCGGCCCGCACCGCGGCTCCTCGTGCCGGCACCTTCCGGGTGTCGAGCCGGACGGGCCCGCGCGGCATGGAGCGAGCAACGAGCCTGGGAGGAGGGCTCGGAACGGCCTCGGGAGCCCGGAAGCCGGAGCTGACCGGGGGGAAGATGCTCTGGCCACGGATGCGGGCCGCGGCCAGGAGGGCACCTCGGATGGGGCCCGCCTCGGAGCTGGTGATGCTGGCGGCGTCGGCGCGCCGGATGGCCATCCCGCTCTTGTCCGCCTCCACGAGCCGTACATTCCGGAAGGCCTGAGCTAATGAGTCCGCCTGGATGACGCCCAGATCTTCCCCATCGCTGGCCGCGCCCCTGCAGGGCGAGTCGTCGCCCAGCCGCAGGTCGGTGTCGGAGACGTAGCGCGGATCCACGGATAGAGAGCCCGCCCCGGGCTGGGCCTCCGCCCCGTAGTTTCCGGCCTGGTTGTCCCACACGTTGTTGGAGCGCAGGCGGCCCGCGGCCGAGCCCGCCTTGTACACGCCGTGGCCGCCGTTGGCGGTGATCAGACTGTCCCGCACCATGGACGATGCATCCCGGGAGAGCATCGCCACGCCGTCCTTCGCGTTGCCGTGGATGGTGTTGTGGCGCAGCTCGCCACCGCCCTGCAGGACGATTCCATTGCCACCGCAGCCCGTCACCACCAGCCCCTCCGCGTCCACCAGGGCCGGCCCGTCCACATACAGCCCGTTCCTCCCACACCCGCTCAGCCGGTTGCCCACCAGCGTCGCCGTGCCGTAGCTCACGTGCAGGCAGTCCTCCGCGGTGTCGCTCACCGAGGTATTCTTCACCGCCGCGCTCATCCCCAGCGACACGCCGCGCACCGCGTGGGAGATGACCGCCCCCTCGATGACCGTTCCCCGGCCTCCCCTCACTCGGATGCCGTACCAGGAGCCTTCACTCTGGGTGGAGAACGTCACCGGGCGCTTCCCCGTCCCCCGCACCACCAGCGCACCGTCCACGATCAACTCGACCCGACGGGGATCCACCCCCGACTCCATGGCGTCCGCCTCGGCCGCGATGACCTCGACGCCGGGCTCGATGACCAGCCTCGCGCCCCAGTCCACCGTCACGTCCCCCTTCAGCACGAACGGACTCTCGCTCCGCTTCCAGGAGATCTCACCCGACAACCTACCCTGAACGTCCGTAGCGGACGCCACCGCCGGAAGCAGAACTACCAGCAGAAGACTCACGAGGCGCATGGCGAACCGTAGGATACTGGTAGATCCGTGCTCCAGTCCATGCATGAAAATCTTGACAAATAGCGGAGATGCGAGCCCACGGTAGCTCTGCAACATCCTCGTAATCTCCGAGAACCGCTACCTTCAGGACCCACCAGACGAGCTATTGGTCACTCGCTCGTGGTGTGACGTGCGCACCGGGCCCGACGTCCGCGCAGTGGACAGCACTCGGAGGACCGTCCGTCACGAGCCGGTCGCAAGGTTGACAGCCCCCACCTGCTCTTGCACCCTGACTGCGTTCCCCGTGGCTCGCGCTGGAGTCGCGGGGGAAGGAAGCATCGAGGTCTCCACGGAGGAGTGGCCCGTCCGGGTCGCACGCGTGGAAGGCCTCGTGGACCAGAGCAGCCGGCAGGGCTCTGCGTGCTCCCTTCTCGAGTGCGTGCGTCCGTCGGCGGAGACGGCACACGTGTGCCGGGAGGGCGAGCGGTGGACCAGATCGAGGACGAGCATCACCTGCGCACGGCGGCGGTACACGAGGGCGAGCCCCGGACGGCGATCGAGGGCTCCATCACCATGCCGCTCTTCCCGAGCTCCACCTACGTGCTGGGCAACCCCGAGGAGTTCGACGACATCCGCTACGTGCGGCTCAACAACACGCCCAACCAGAAGGCCGTCTCCGAGAAGCTCGCCGCGCTGGAGGGCACCGAGGCCGCCGTCGTCACCCCTTCCGGCACCGCCGCCGTCTCCATGGCCCTGCTCGCCCACCTGGAGAAGGGAGACCACGTGCTGGCGCAGGACCACCTCTACGGTGGCACGCGCAAGCTGATGGACTCGCTCTCCGAGCGCTACGGCGTGGACGTCACCTACGTGCCCGCGGAGGAGCCGGAGGCGTGGGCACGAGCACTGCGAGCCACCACCCGCGTCTTCTACATGGAGACGATCACCAACCCGCTGCTGGAGGTGGCGCCGCTGGACGAGGCGGTGGCCTTCTCGCGGCGGCACGGACTGGTGTCCGTCATCGACAACACCTTCGCCACGCCGGTGAACTTCCGGCCGGTGGGGCTGGGCTTCGACGTGGTCGTCCACAGCGCCTCGAAGTACCTCAACGGGCACTCGGACGTGGTGGCGGGCGTGGTGGCCGCCAGCCACGAGCGGGTGAAGCGCGTGCGCAAGATGATGAACCTGCTGGGCGTGTGCCTGGATCCTCACGCCTGCTACCTGCTGCAGCGAGGCCTCAAGACGCTGCCGCTGCGGGTGCCGGTTCAGAACGCGAACGCGCTGGCGCTGGCGAAGGCGCTGAAGAAGCACCCGAAGGTGGCCGAGGTGCGCTACCCGGGGCTCCCGGAGGACGCCGCGCATGCGCGGGCCCGACGCTGGTTCAAGGGCTTCGGGGCGACGGTGAGCTTCCTGCCCAGGGACGGGGTGGAGGTGGCGGAGCGAACGATGCGGGAGCTGCGGATCGCCCGGGAGGCGCCGAGCCTGGGCGGGCTGGAGACGCTGGTGTGCCGCCCGGCCACCACCTCGCATGCGGGGCTCCCGGACGAGACGCGCCGGGGCCTGGGCGTGGCGGACGAGATGATCCGCGTCTCGCTGGGAGTGGAGAACCCTGAGGACATCATCCAGGACTTCAACCGGGCGCTGGGGAGCTGAGGGACGTGAGGATGCGGAAGCCGGACATGAGGTGGCTGTCACTGGCGATGGCGCTGGCGATGGGGCCCGAGGCGAACGCCGACAGCGTGGCGCCCGCCGCGCGGGTGCTGCGAGGGCCCTCGCTGGAGCGCTGGTACGGACAGACGAGCGAGGAGGCCGAGGAGGACGCGGCCTGGACCGAGCGCGACGAGATGACGCTCCAGGGGAAGAAGACGCCCGGGAAGGTGGCTGTCGCCCGGTGGCTGAGCGCCCCCATCTACGATTCCGTACGCCGGGGCCGCGCCCTCATC
>QKJM01000924.1 GCA_003249315.1 Archangium sp. | reverse complement strand
AGGGAGAGCAGCGCCCGCGCGGCCACGCGGTGAGCCCGCGCATCCAGCGGACGCAGGTAGAGAGCACGGTTGGCGAAGGCCAGCGCCTCGGCCGCGGCGCCCTCGGCCGTACAGGCGGTGCCGAGCAAGTCCTGCAAGGCATAATCAGCCGGGTGTCGGTCGATGAGGGCGACCCCACGCGCGCGCACCTCGTCGAGCGGAGCCCGTGCGGAGACGAGGGCGGCGAGCTCCACCTCCGCCTCCTCCAGGGTGTGCCGCCCGGGGACGAGAGCCAGCAGGGCCAGGGCGGTGAGGCCCATCCCCCCCACCAGCATGGGACGAGGCGCGAAGCAGCGCGGCATCCGGGAATGCGCGCGCTCATCCGGCCGGGCCACGGTGGCCAGCGCCACCAGGGCCGCCACCGCGCTCGCGGGCAGCTCCAGGCTGAAGTCGAAGAGGTCATGCAGCCCGAGCGCCGCCACGCCCGCCAGCACCGCCAGCTCCACCGTCCCCAGTCCCTCGCGGCGCAGCAGCCGAGCGAAGCCCCACAGCACGGTCAGCAACAGCAGCAGACCGGGAACGCCGAGCTCGGCGGCGAGCTGCAGCACCGCGTTCTCCGGGTGGGTGAAGGTGTTGGGGTTGGGCTCCGTCTGGTAGCGAGGGAAGGCGGACGCGAAGGCCCCGCGGCCCATGCCGAGCGGGAAGGCCCGTGCGGCCTCCAGCATCATCGGCCATGGCTCCATCTTCCCGCGGCGCAGGGACTCCACGCCGTCCAGGCTCCCCAGCTCCACCCGGAGGCGCTCGCTGGCGGCGTAGCCCCCCACCACGAGCACCACCAGGAGGCCCAGCAGCACGGCGACACCGTGGCTCCGCGCGCGGTCCTGTCCGGCCCGGCGCCGGCGCAGCAGGAGGAGCGCCAAAGCGAACTGCCCGAAGATGAAGAAGGCGATGCCCCCACGAGACAGGGACAGCAACACGCCCATTCCCCCCAGCACCGCGGCCAGGGCGAAGGGCGCCGCCTCGGCGCGCGTCCCCCTGGAGAGCGCCAGCCCCAGCGCCACGGTGGAGGACAGACCGAGGAAGGCCGCCAGGTGGTTGGGGTTGCCGAAGGGCGTGACGAGCGGCGGCCTCGCGTCGGCGAAGGCGAAGAGGCCCAGGAGCTCATCGACGCCAAGCAACTCGTGCAGCAGACCCAGCACGGCCAGTCCCGCCCCGGTGGCGGCGAGCGTCGCCAGCAGCCGGTGCCGGGCGGGCCGGGAGCGACTCACCTGCGCCGCCGCGACGAAAGCGAGCAGGTACGCCAGGTGCTTGCCCAACTCGCGCCAGGTGGCCGTCGGCTCCAGGGAGAGCGGCCTCGAGTCCTCCAGCCCCAGGGGGACGAGGACGAAGTCACGCAGCGAGGCCGCCTCGGGGCTGAGCACGGAGAGCAGCCCCGCCGGCAGCGGAACGAGCTGCAGGAGACAGAGGGCCGCCCCCAGCCCCAGGGGCAGCGCGAGCAGCGACGGGTGAAGAGACTGGCCCTGCCGTCGCGCCCCCACACAGGCCAGGACGAAGGCCACTCCCGCCAGCAGCACCAACGGCCAGAGGAGCCAGTTCGCGGCGCCCCCGAGCGCCACCGGGCAGAGGACCAACAACACCGCCAGCGCCCCCTCGGCACCGAGGGAGTAGCGCGAGGTACGCGAGCGGGAGGCGGACACGGACGGCATGGGGCGCTCCGAGTATGTCACGAGTCCCACGGCGCATCGGGTGGGACTCGGGCGCCTCTGGAGACGAGCTATCCCTCACCCCAGCCCTCTCCCAGAGGGAGAGGGGGCATACACGGAGGCACTCCTGGTTGCTCTCGCTGGTTGCGCTAGAAGGAGAAGGCCGCCACCGGCAGGCTTCCTGCGGGGAGCCTCCCGACCTCCGCCTCGGGCCTGGCACTCTTCAGCGCGCGCAGCTCGTCCTCCAGCCGCTCTCGCTCCTGGATGAGCCGCCCTCGCTCCGACCGAGCCGCCTCCACGGCGTTGAAGCCGGAGACGAGTCCCGCGACGAGCAGCACCACTCCCACTCCTCCCACCCCCGAGAGCACCGCTCCCACGGTGACGAAGATGGGCGCAAGCTCCGTCCCCAGGACCAGTCCCGCGATGAGCAGGGGGATGCCGGGAAGCACCAGCGGAGCCAGCGTGTATCCCGCGTAGGACATCAACAACGCGCTGGTGGGCCAGTTGGAGCTCAGGCCGCGAAGGCGCTGGTTGAGGGCATCCACCTCGCGAGTCAGCTCTCGGATGCGCTCCTCCCGCGAGTCCTCCTCCGCCTGGGCGACGAGCAGACGCACCGCCGGCGGCGACTCCTCCTGCGAGGACGCGAGCAGCGAGGCCTGAGCGGGGACGGGGGAGACGGCGAGCAGGACGGCGACGAGGGACATCATGTGCGAGAGCCTCCAGGTAGTCGAGCAGGCGACGAAGCTAGCACCCCGCCTGGGCCGCGCCATTGCTTGCATCCGGGGCGGCTTCTGGCATGTTGCCCGACCCATGCGTCGCTTCGTCGCCCTCTCCCTGCTCTCCTCCGCCCTGCTCTCCTTCGCCGGTTGCAAGTCTCCGTGCCGGGAGCTGTCGGAGCGGCTCTGCGACTGCGTCGAGCTCTTCGACCGCGAGGACTGCCTGCGCACCGTGGCCGTCGAGGAGTCGAACCTGGAGCTCACCGCCGAGCAGCAGGAGGTCTGCGAGCAGCGGCTGACCACCTGCAACATCGACCCGAACGACCGCAGCACCTGCGCGCTCCTCGAGACCGACGAGGGCAAGCAGGCCTGCGGTCTGGCCCGCTGAGCCCCGGCTAGCCTCGCCCCAGCCCCGCGTACGTGAAGCCCAGCTCCCGCATGTGCGTGGGATCGTAGATGTTGCGGCCGTCGAAGATGACGGGGCTCTTCATCAAGGCACGCATCCGCTCGAAGTCGGGGTGGCGGAACTCGTTCCACTCGGTGACGACGAAGAGCGCATCGGCGCCCTCCAGCGCCTCGTAGGCCACCTTCGCGTAGCGGATGCGCTCGCCGAAGACGCGACGGGCGGTGGGCTCGGCGACGGGATCATGCGCCACCACCCGGGCCCCCTTGGCGAGCAACCCCTCGATGAGCTCGATGGAAGGCGCCTCGCGCATGTCGTCCGTCTTGGGCTTGAAGGCCAGACCCCACACCCCGAAGGTGCGTCCCTCCAGCGAGCCACCGAAGTGCTTCAGCGCCTTCTGCACCAGCAGCTTCTTCTGCCGCTCGTTGGTCCGCTCCACGGCGCGGAGGATGTCCAGCTCCAGCCCGTTCTCGCGCCCCGTGGCCACCAGCGCCTTCACGTCCTTGGGGAAGCACGAGCCGCCGTAGCCCACGCCGGGGAAGAGGAAGGGGTAGCCGATGCGCCGGTCCGCTCCCAGTCCCTTGCGCACGCAATCCACGTCCGCGCCCACCCGCTCGCAGAGCGCGGCGATGTCGTTCATGAAGGAGATGCGCGTGGCCAGCATCGCGTTGGCCGCGTACTTCGTCAGCTCCGCCGAGCGCGTGTCCATGAAGAGGACGGGGTTCTCCGTGCGCACGAAGGGGGCGTAGAGCTGCCCCATCAACTTGCGCGCCCGCTCCGAGTCCACGCCAATCACCACCCGGTCCGGCTTGAGGAAGTCGTCCAGCGCCGCCCCCTCCTTGAGGAACTCGGGGTTGGAGACGACGTCGAACTCCACGTCCGTCACCCGGGAGATGACCTCACGCACCTTGTCCGCGGTGCCCACCGGCACGGTGCTCTTGTCCACCACCACCGTGTACTGACGCAGCGCGCGGCCGATCTGCTCCGCGGCGGCGAGCACGTACTGGAGGTCCGCATCCCCGCTCTCGCCCTCCGGCGTCCCCACCGCGATGAACACCGCGTGCGCCGGGCCCACCGCCTCCGCCAGGTTCGTGGAGAAGGTCAGGCGCCGCTCCCGCACGTTCTTGCGAATGAGCTCCTCGAGCCCCGGCTCGTAGATGGGCACCTCGCCCCGCTGGAGCATCCCGACCTTGTTCGAGTCGATGTCCACGCATGTGACGTCGTTGCCCGAATCCGCCAGGCAGGTGCCCGCGACGAGCCCGACATACCCTGTTCCAATGATGGCGATACGCATGAGACTCCCCAGCCCGATGGTGACCGGCCCACCTCATACAGCCTGCCCCCAAGGGAGAGAAAGCCCCGAATAGGTTGGTAGGCGGAGAACCCGCCTCACTGCCCCGTCAGCAGGCGACGCAGCCGCTCCATTCCCCTCACCTGGCGCATCTTCCCAGGCTCGCTCACCGGGGAGACGACCAGCCGCTCCAGCAGCTCCCGCGTGGCGCGGCGCAGCGGGGGGAGCACCGGCGCCACCGCCTCCTCCGTCTCGGGGAAGAGCCGCCGCACGATGGAGAGCGCGCTGTAGAGGGCCCTCTCCATCCGCCAGGCCTTCGCCCGCTCGAGCACGGCCCCCGCGTCCAGGGGTCGCGAGTAGACGCCGCCCAGCCACTTCGCCCCCGTCACCAGCTCGCGCAGGTCCACGAAGCAGAGCCACGGCACCAGGAAGCCGTGGTGCGCCAGCTCCAGACAGGTGAGCAGCAACACGTCCTCCAGCTCCGGACGGAACAGGGAGGGGCCGTACATCTTCATCGGCATGGCGCGCTCGAAGACGCCCTGCAGTTCGGCACGGCGTCCGGCGCCGAGCACGTCCGCGTAGAGGTAGATGGGAGTGCGCCCATCGGACAGCACCCGGGCCGCGCCGCTGTCCGTGTCATCCCGCTCCGGACGGAACTCGTGATGGGAGAGGTAGCCAGCGAAGCCCTCCACGTCCAGGCGCCGCAGCAGCACCTGGATTTCCAGCACCGGGCGGAAGCCCACGTGCGGGTAGAGGGTGTCGGCGAAGGCCGCGCCCCCCAGCAACAGCAGCTTGCGACCCTCCAGATCATCCACCGTGCGCTTGAAGTTCACCAGCTTCATCACGTTGTCGTTCACCGAGCCCTGGTAGATGCTCAGCAAACGGTCCCTCGCCCACTCGGGCGCATCTCCCCCTCCCAGGCGGAATTCCAGATTGTAGGAAGCCAGGGGAGCCAGGCCCTGGGCGATGGCCCAGTCCACGTACTCCTCCCAGGGAGCATCGCGCAGGGAGCCGCGCGGCGGCTCGAACGAGGAGAGGATGCGGAAGGTGTCGATGAGGCGGATGGCCATGGCGCCGCACCTTTAACGAGTCCGACACACACAGCGCAATCCGCAAGCCCGCCCTCCAGGGCGACGTCGAGGCGCCACGGATGACAGCCCGCCCGGAGGACGTTCAACACAGACGCCTGGCGTGCGCCCGACCACTTGGCGGTTCTCTCCCTCATCTCCAACTCCGCCCGGCTGTCGAGGACGGCCACTTAATCACGGATGTACGACAAAAACGGAGATGTAGCCATGACCCCTGAATGCTCGACCCACCGGCAGGCAGGAAGGCGAGGCGCCCGGCTCCCACAGGTGCTGCTGCTGCTGTCTGGCCTGGCCGGCTGCGGGTATGCCACGCAGGAGGAGGAGACGTTGCGAACCACCCGCCAGGCGCTGGCCCCCGAGCGCTGCGTGGTGGAGTCGCCCTTCACCCCCGGCTTCCAACCGGAGCTGGCCTGGGAGAGGCGCGGAGGTCCGGACGGAAGCGACGCCTTCACCCACGTCCACGTGCGGATGATGCCGGTGGTGGTGGACGTGAGCGGAGATGGCGTGCCGGACATCGTCTTCATCGCCTCGCGGGGCCTCGGCTCGCTGGGCGACGGGAGGAGCTTCGATGACGCGCTGCCCAAGGGCACCTTCTCGGGCATCCTGCGCGCCTTCAGCGGGGATGACGGCCGGGAGCTGTGGTCGGTGACGGACACGCAGCACCGGGTGCGGGGCCTGGCGAGCCTCGCCGCCGGAGACATCGACGGCGACGGCCTGGTCGAGCTGTGTACCGTCCCCGTGGACGGGCTGGGCGTCAGTTGCTTCGAGAACGACGGCACGTTCAAGTTCCGCACGACGAACCTGGAGGGAGGCTCGTTGCCCTTCAACGAGTGGGGCGGCCCGGCCCTGGCGGACCTGGACGGGGACGGGGCGGTGGAGATTCTCGTCGGCAACCACGTCTTCACCTCCACCGGCGAGACGAAGTGGGTGGGCAGCGAGGGCGCCGGCCCCGAGAAGGGCGCCCTGCCCTTCGCGGTCGACATCGACCAGGACGGAACGCTGGAGGTGGTCAACGGCCGCGCCGTGTACCGGCACGATGGCACGCTCCGGTGCGCCAACCTCGACATCGGCCGGGGCCTGTCCGCGGTGGCCGACTTCGACGGAGATGGCCGGGGGGAGATCGTCGTCTCCTGGGGCGGCTCCGTCACCCTGCTGGACGACGACTGCTCGCTGAGGTGGACGAAGGGCATCCCCGGCGGAAACATCCCCGGTAGCGGCGAGCGCTCGG
>QKJM01000068.1 GCA_003249315.1 Archangium sp. | reverse complement strand
ATCCGTCTCGCCGGTATCGACGCGACCATTGTGGTTGGCGTCCTCCACACCGTCGGACACGCTGCCGCCGTCGGTGTCGACCTTGAGCGGATCCGTCTGGGTGCTGGGGTCGGCGTCAGGGATGAAGACACCCGCATCGGTGTTCGAGCCCTGGGGCGCGGTGAGGCCGATCTCGGTGCCGTCCTGGATGCCATCACCGTCGGTGTCGGCCTTGCGGGGGTCGGTCTCACCCGCGTCGACGATGCCGTTGTGGTTGGCGTCCTCATTGCCGTCGAGGATGCCGTCGTCATCCGAGTCGTCGTCGTTGGGGTCGGTGCCGTTGGCGGTCTCGACGTCGTCGGGGATGCCGTCGTTGTCGCTGTCGCGGATGTCGTCCGAGGCCACGAGCGGATCCGTCTCGCCGGTATCGACGCGACCATTGTGGTTGGCGTCCTCCACACCGTCGGACACGCTGCCGCCGTCGGTGTCGACCTTGAGCGGATCCGTCTGGGTGCCAGAGTCGGCGTCGGGAATGAAGACGGCGAGGTTGGTGCCGAGGCCCTGGGGAGAGATGAGGCCCCGCTCGGTGCCGTCCTGGATGCCATCACCGTCGGTGTCGGCATTGCGGGGGTCGGTCTCACCCGCGTCGACGATGCCGTTGTGGTTGGCATCCTCGTTGCCGTCGAGGATGCCGTCATCGTCCGTGTCGTCGTCGTTGGGGTTGGTTCCGTTGGCGGTCTCGACGTCATCGGGGATGCCGTCGTTGTCGCTGTCGCGGATGTCGTCCGAGCCATTGAGCGGATCCGTCTCGCCGACATCGATACGGCCGTTGTGGTTGGCGTCCTCCACACCGTCGGACACGCTGCCGCCGTCGGTGTCGACCTTGAGCGGGTCCGTCTTGGTACTGGAGTCGGCGTCGGGGATGAAGACGCCCGCGTCGGTGTTCGAGCCCTGGGGCGCGGTCAGGCCGATCTCGGTGCCGTCCTGGAGGCCGTCGCCATCGGTGTCGGTCAGGCGGGGGTCGGTCTCACCCGCGTCGACGATGCCGTTGTGGTTGGCGTCCTCATTGCCGTCGAGGATGCCGTCGTCATCCGTGTCGTCGTCGTTGGGGTCGGTGCCGTTGGCGGTCTCGACGTCGTCGGGGATGCCGTCGTTATCGCTGTCCAGGGCGCCCGCGGTGAAGGTGGACCGGGCCGGCGCGCTCACGTTGCCCGAGGCGTCCTCGGCCTCCACCTCGATGGTGATGGGGACTCCCACGGGCAGGGTCGTCGGCTCCTGGCAGGACCAGGCGCCAGTGGTGGCATCGGCGGTGGTGGTGCAGATGACGCTGCCATCCAGCCTGCGCACGGTGACCAGCGTGCCCGGCTGGGAGGTCCCGGAGTAGGTGGGGGACGTCGACGGCGTGCTGGTGCCATCCGCCGGCGTGAGGATGATGGGCGTGGGGAGGATGGAGATCTTCGTGGGGCCGTCGGTGTCGGTCGAGGGGCGGGAGGGGGTGTCCACCGGATCGATGCCCAGCATGCCGCCTGCGCGGATGATGGCCTGGTTCTCCACCTGACCCTGGGACGTGGCCGCGATGACCTTCGCCCGGAAGGAGATGCTGGTGCTCTCCGCCACGTCGCCGGCCTGGATGATTCCCCGGATGCTGCCTCCCTGGGTGGCCGAGGCGCCCGTGCCGAGGCGGACGATGATGGTGCGGGTGGCATCGTCGTACTCGGCGACGTCATCCCCCGTGGCGTCGGTCTTGGGGCCGGCGTTCGCCGGATCATCGCTCGCCACCACCGTGAGCACCTCGATGGTGCCGGGCACGTACTCCAACTGCGCGGGCAGCGTATCCAGGAGGACGGTGTCCTTGGAGTGATCATCCCCCTTGTTGATGGTGCTGATGACGTACTCGATGGTGTCGCCCAGGCGCACCGTGCCGTCCGTGCGCTCGGTGCTGTCCGGCTTGTAGACGTGGGCGATCTGCTTGAAGGTATCGGTGAAGTCCGGCGCCTGGGTGGTGATGGCGGTGATGAAGCCGCCCAGCCAGAAGTGGTCGCCGCCCGCGTTGCGGGTGATGGCCGTCACCGTGGCCGACGTGTCGCCATTCGCCACCGTGACGTCCACCACGTCCAGGTCCATACCCGACATGCTCCGGGCCGCGCCGGTGAGCTGGGGGAGGTCTCCCACGGTACTGATCGGCAGCGCGTCGAACACCGCGTCAGGGCCTGGATCGATCAGATCATTGGCATCCCTCGGAGTGAGCGGCGTGTCGGTGGTCACGCCCGTGCCGCGGGTCGTCCAGGTGCGCGAGCTGTTGAAGAAGTTGTCCGCCGGGTTCATGTCATTGCTGACCGTCACCCCGTTGAACTCCAGCGAGTCATCGATGTCCGGATCCGGCTCCTCGCCCTCGAAGGCCACGACGCCCAGCTTCGCGTCCACGGCGTAGTCCGGCACGTAGAAGCCATCGAGCAGCACCGTGGTGGAGGAGCCTCCCTGCACGGCCTTCATGCTGTCGAAGAGCTTGAGGTGACGCTTGGTGTCTCCCTCCTTCTCGTAGAAGACCACCAGCCACCAGCCGCTGAAGACGTACTGGCTTCCCTGCTTGTCCAGCGGGAAGGTCTGCACGCCGCTCACCCGGTAGGCACCCGGGCCGTACTGCTGGACGAGCTCGGTGATCTCCAGCGAGGCCTGATACTGGTAGGTCTGGGAGCTGGTGAACTCGTAGGACCAGTCATTGGGGCGGGCCTGGAGGTCGCGGGTGAAGCCCGCGACGCCCGGCCGGGACAGGGTGACGGTGAGGTCGGGCTCCGCCGTCATGTCGCCCGCCGTGGTGTTGAAGCGGCTGGCCGCCCAGTACAGGCGCGCATACGTCACCCGGGCCCCCGTGGGCAGCGAGAGGATGCTCTGGCTGCTGGCGGTCAGCGAGTCCACGGGCCCGGTGGGATCGTTCTCACCGGACTTCAGCAGGATGGGGCTGGTTGCCGGCCCGGTCTCCGGGAGGGTCCAGAAGAAGTCCGGGGAGCTGTCGCCGCCGTAGCAACCTCGCTGCGTTGCGTCATTGTCCCACGTCCAGATGGGCGGCATGTCGCCGATCAGCGGCCGAGGCGACGTCTGGCGGCAGTCCTGCGCGAGCGTGTTGCCGATCAGCGCGAAGTTGCCATGCTGATCCACCCAGTAGCGGATGCACGGCTCGGCATTCTCAGCGGGAGGCGTATTGGGATTGCACTCGGCGGCGCGGGCGGAGCCGGCCGCCAGGAGCATCGCGAGTGCGACGAGTGAGAGGCGATATCGCATGAAATCCCTGGGGTAAGGGGAATGGGATGAGCGAGGGGAGACACGGCGCGACGCCGGGACCAGAAAGTCGGTTTGCGGACATCCTAGCGTGAAGACACACTCCAGAGCGAATCGCGGCTTCCTGGGAACACTTGTGGTTGAAACGGATTCGCGAATTGCTGTTTTTCAGGCGGAAAGCTGGAGGAAGATCGCCACATGGAACGACGTTTCGCACTCGGGTTTTGAGAGTTCGAGAGCGGCACGGGCGAGGGCCTGCTGATATGAGAAGGCGCCCATGAGCAACTGGTTCCTCTGGATGGTGCTGTCGATGGTGACGGGCAGCCCGCTGCTGTCGCTGTTGCTGGTGCTGGGCCTGGTATGGGCGGCGGATCGCTTCACGGTGGGGGTGCTGCCGAGCCCGCTGCGTGCGCTGAAGCGGTGGCAGCGCGCGGGGCAGCTCGAGCGGACGTTGCAGGCCAACCCGCATGATCGGAGGACGCGCTACGAGCTGGCGGATCTGCGGCTGGGGCGGAGGCAGTACGCGGCGGCGGTGGAGGTGCTCAAGCCCAACCTGGAGGCGGGGGACGAGGACGTGGGGACGCTGTACCTGTTGGGGGTGGCATACCTGGGGATGGGGGATGCGGCCCGGGGCGAGCTGTTGCTGGACGAAGCGGCGTCGCGGGAGCCGGGCTACCAGATGGGCGCGATCGACCTGGAGCGCGGGCGCTTCCGTCTGGCGCGTGGGGAGGAGAAGGGCGCGGTGGAGGCGCTGGAGCGTCTGTGCGCGGCCCGGCCTGGGACGGTGGAGGGGCGGGTGCTGATGGCGCGGGCGCTCGCCCGCTCGGGGAGGGAGGAGGAGGCGGCGCGGGTGCGAGAGCAGGCGTGGACGGAGTACGTGGCCGCCCCTGGCTTCCAGCGCCGGCGCGAGCGGCTGTGGGCCTGGCGTGCGCGACCCGGTCGTCCTCTGGCCTACGGGGTGGTGATGCTGCTGGCCTTCATCCTCGGCTTCTCCGTCATGAGCCGGGTGTCCGCCTCCGCGCCCGCCGGCTACTACGACGCGATGCCCATGGCCGCCGACGAGTGAGGCCGCGGTCCGGAGTGACGGGGGATGGAGAAGGGGTTGGAGGGGAGGGGAAGGGCTTCTAAGCTGCGGGGTGGACTCTTGCCCAGAGGGATGCCCGTCCGATGTTCGCCACGCCCGCACAGGTCCTGAAGCAGCGCGAGGGGATGCTCGCCGAGACGCCCTTCCCCCTGTTGCTGCACGCGCTGGCCATTGAAGAGCGCACCTGCACGCTGGAGCTGAAGGTGCGCCAGCGCGAGAAGCGCATCACCTTCGAGGACGGAGCGCCGGTGGCGTGCGTGAGCAACCTGCTGCACGAGACGCTGGGCAAGTTCCTGGTGGAGAAGGGCAAGCTGTCCGAGGCCGACTACCAGAAGACCCTGTCCGAGAGCGTGCAGACGGAGGTCCCCATGGGGGCGCTGCTGGTGCAGAGGGGCCTCATCAGCCCGTTCGATCTGTACAAGCAGATGCAGGCGAACCTGGCGCAGAAGGTGCTCGACTGCTTCCGGTGGACGGACGCGCGCTTCCGGCTGATCGCCGACATCGAGGCGCCGGACACGAGCGTGAGGATGAACACGGCGCAGCTCATCCTCACGGGGGTGGCGAACGTGATGCCCTTCGACGAGGTGGCCACGCACTTCACCTTCACGGACGAGCGGCGTTTCGCGCAGATGCCGGGGGTGGAGGGGCCGAAGCTGTCCTCGAAGGACGCGCGGCTCTTCCAGGTGCTGCGCTTCCGTCCCTCCTTCACCGAGATGCAGGAGCGCTCGGGGCTGGACACGGACGCGGTGCTGAGGCGGCTGTACGCCTTCTGCATCCTGGGGCTGGCGGACTTCGTGGAGGAGGTGGACGCGCGCCCGCAGCCGGCGCCGGTGGCGGCTCCGGAGCCGGGGGTGGTGCTGGAGGCGGCGGAGATGGTGCCGGCCGAGCCCACCGGAGTGCCCTTCTCGGACGAGGACGAGGCGGTGCGCAACGCGCTGCTGAGCGCCTTCATGTCGCACCGGAGTCAGGATCCGTTCGACCTGCTGGGGGTGTCGGAGGACGTGCAGGCGGTGGCGCTGCGCAAGGCCTTCCTGGGGCTGGCGGACAAGTACTCGCCGCTGCGCTTCAAGACGCCGGAGCTGAAGGAGAAGGCGGAGGCGCTGCTGGCGGCGTACGCGAGGGCCTACGGGGCGCTGACGGAGGCGGACCTGGCGGCGTTGTGGAGGAAGCGGAGGCAGGCGGCGAGGGAGAAGAAGCGGGGGACGGGCAGGCCGTCGACGGCGGAGCAGTTCCGCATCCGCACGGAGCTGCTGGACGCGAAGTCGCAGTTCGACGAGGGGAAGAGCCGGCTGAAGGCGGAGAACTTCGAGGGGGCGTTCGAGTACTTCGAGTACGCGTGCGACATCGAGCCGAAGGCGCTGTACCGGGCGTATCGGGCGTGGGCGCGCTACCTGATGAAGCCGGAGTCGCACGGCAAGCTGGCGCTGCAGGAGCTGTTGGACGTGGTGAAGCAGGATGCGGGGAGCGAGGAGGGGTGGTACTTCCTGGGCGAGGTGTCGCGCGGCGAGGGCCAGTGGGCGCAGGCGGAGGACGCGTACCGCAAGGCCTTCAAGCTCAACCCGAAGAACCGTCGCTACGTGGAGCTCATCCAGGAGTCGATGAAGCGCGTGAAGCGCTGAGCGAGGGGGTATGCACGTCATCGTGCTGGGGTGTGGAGTCTCGGGCCTCTCCTGCGGCATCAGGCTGCTGGAGGCGGGACATTCCGTGGACCTCTGGGCTCGAGAGCTGCCTCCGCACACCACCTCGGATATCGCCGCCGCTATCTGGTATCCCTATCTCGTCGCGCCGCGGGAGCGTGTCGTGGACTGGTCCCTGCGCACCCTGGAGGTGCTGCGGGGGCTCGCGGCGCGGCCGGAGTCCGGGGTGCGGCTGGTGACGGGGCTCGAGGTGCTGGGCGGGCCCTCGCCCGACCCGTGGTGGAGCACCTACGTGTCTGGCTTTCGCCATGCCACCGCGGAGGAATTGCTCCCTGGATACGTGGATGGCTTTGTCTTCGAGGCGCCCATCATCGAGATGCCGCGCTATCTGCCATTCTTGATGGCGCGTTTCGGTGAGCTGGGGGGCACCGTGCAGCGG
>QKJM01000829.1 GCA_003249315.1 Archangium sp. | reverse complement strand
GGGCGTGCGTGGAGGTGGTTCCGACGCTCTCGGTGCGCACGGTGGTGGTGCGCGCGGAGCCGCGCTGGCACCTGAAGCTGCCGCTGCGCATCCGGACGCTCGGCATCCGCAACCTGCGCACGATGAAGCCGAGCACGATCCATGACGGCCACGTCGTCCAGTCGCTGCTCGGAGACATTCTCGATGGTGAGCCGCGGCTCGCGGGACGGGTGCTGCTCACGGGCGAGGAGCACGGCGGGGCGGTGGAGGGACAACCGCTGCTGGGCTACCTGGCGCGCCGCTATCCCGAGTCCCTGACGGACGAGACGCTCGTCAGCGTCGCGGGTCTCGCGGCCAGCGCGCCGGATGGCCGCCTGGTGCTGGAGGTGCTGGCGGACGAGTACTTCGCGGGCGACACCCGGCGCCTCTTCGAGGAGTACGTGGCGCTCACGCTCGCGCTGCACCTGCGGCTGTGGGTGAGGTACGGCATCGCCCTGGAGTCCAACCAGCAGAACAGCATGCTGGTGCTGTCGTCGGGCAGCCCGCGCCTGCGCCTGCTGCTCAAGGACAACGACGCGCCCCGCATCTGGCCGGAGCGCCTGAGCCGCTATGTCGGTTTCGGTGCCATGGCCGAGCGGCTGCTCGACCGGCGCATCCTCTGCTCGGACGAGGACTCGCTCGCGCGGATGTTCCTCACCATTACCTTGCAGCTCAACCTCTCGGCCCCCCTGGAGGCCGCCGCCGAGCGCGGGCTGCTGGATCGGCGGGATGCGTACGCGCTGGTGCGTGAGCGGGCGGAGGCGGTGCTCGACGAGCTGACGGAGGAGGGCGAGGACGTGACGGGGGCGCGGCGCTGGCTGCTGGAGGAGAAGAGGCACCCGGTGAAGTACCTGCTCACCGCGGCCACGCTGCGTCCCAAGGCGCTGACGGGCGCGGCGGACATCAACAAGTTCTATGGGCTGACGGGCCCCAATCCGCTGCGGCAGGCGCGCACATGAGTCCCTCGCAGAGACGGCGGGTCGCCGTGGTGATGGCTGCCCACTTCGTCGCGTCCTTCGCGGCGCTGGGAGTCCCGCCCTACTTCGGGAAGATGCTGGCGCTGTCACTCGGGGAGCAGCGCTCCTGGCTGGCGGGCCTCCTCTATGTGCTGCCCACGGTGCTCACGGCGGTGAGCAGCCCGTTCTGGGGGCGCCTGGCGGACCGGGTCGGAGCGCGGCCCATGCTGATTCGGGCGCAGCTCGGCCTGGCGCTGGGCTTCCTCCTGGCGGGCCACGCCACGTCCACACCGCTGTTCGCCGTCGCGCTGGTGGTGCAGGGGCTGGTGGGCGGAACGTTTGGCGCCTCCAACACCTTCCTGGCCACGTTCCTCGCGGGGAGGAACTTGCGCGACAGCCTCACGCTCATGCAGGGCTCGGCGCGGGCCGCGCTGGTGGTGGCGCCCATCGTGGTGGGCCTCGCGCTGCCGGTGGGGGACCCCGTCCGCATCTACCAGCACCTCTTCTGGCTGCCGCTCGCGGCGGTGTTCCTCATCCTCTGGGTGACGCCGAAGCGCGAGGAGCCCGAGGCCGGCGAGTCGGGGCCGAAGCAGCCCGAGGCCAGCGTGTCCCGGCCGGCCTTCGGGGCCGGCGAGGTGTTCGCCCTCCAGTTCCTCTTCACCTTCTCCACGGTGGTGACGTTCCCCTACTTCCTGGCGCACGCCGAGCGTGTGCCGGGAGCAGGGGCGCGTGGGGTGGCGGGAGCGCTCTTCGCCCTGCCTCACTTCGTCTATCTGCTGGGGGCCGCGCCGTTGAGCCGGCGCGTTCGGGAGCGGCCTCGGGTCCTCTTCGCGGCGTCGCTGCTCGTCCTGGCGCTGTCATTGGTAGGGCAGTCACAGGCTTCGAGCCTTCCCACGCTGGCGGCGGCTCGGCTGCTGATGGGGCTGGCGATGACGGTCTGCTTCATCTCCCTGCACGGCTTCGTGGCGGACGTGGTGCGCGAGGGCAGTGCCGGCAAGGCGTTCGGCTGGTTCGAGGCGAGCAACAAGTGGGGTGGGGTGGCCGCGGGTGTGGCGGCGGGAGGGGTGAGCGCGGCCTGGGGCCTGTCGTCTCCGTTCCTGCTCGGCGCGGCCGGAGCGGCGGTGGCTGCCGCGTATGTATTGCACCGGGTGGCGCGGACGGCGCTGGACGTTCAGGCACGCCCGACTTTGGGAGAGAAGGAGGGAACGCATCATGTTGAACACGCACGCTGAGAAGACGCCGCGCCGCGAGGAGTGGGCGGGGATGGCAGGGCGCCGCGGCCAGGAGGTGCTGCTCTCCTGCTATTGCCGCGAGATTGCTTCGCCGGAGGGGTCGGTGAGGCTGCGCCCGCGCTCGGCGCTCTCCTATGGTCCGCGCGGGGATGGAGGGGGCTACCTGCTGGAGATTGATCTCCCCCACTCGCGGGCGCGCATCGTCGTGGCGGTGGAGGCACCGTCGTCCACGGGCAACTACGTGTATTGCTCGCCGGCCTGGTATCAGCACCACGGTCGCGGGTGGGTGGTGGCGGACTGGCAGGGCCTGTCGCGGCTGCTGCTGCGCGAGCTGGAAGCGCGCTTCGGGACGGAGCCCCAGTGGGAGCTGGCCCACCAGGTGGCGGACAGCGTGGCGGTGATGACGGCCATCCTCTCCGGGCGCGCGGCGGGACGGGACACTGCCGGGCCCTATGTGGAGTCCGAGCAGGGGCTCGTCTTCGGGCACTCGTTCCACCCGGCGCCGAAGAGTCGTCTGGGCTTCTCGGCCGAGGACGTGCGGCGTTTCTCCCCGGAGACGCGGACGCGATTCCCGCTCCACTACTTCGCGGTGCGGCCCGAGTCGGTCGTCCAGGCGTCGGTGGCGGATCTGCCCACCACGGAGCTGATGCGGAGGGACCTGGGAACCGCCGCCGACGTCTTCGGAGAGGACTTCGTGCCCGTGCCGGTGCATCCATGGCAGGCGGGCCACCTGGTGTCCCACCCGGCGGTGGCGCGGGCGCTCCAGGAGGATCGGATGCGCTACCTGGGGCCGCTCGGCCACGAGTTCTTCCCCACCTCCTCGCTGCGGACGATGTACTCGCCGGAGCTGCCCTTCTTCTACAAGTGCTCGCTGCACGTGCGCATCACCAACTGCCTGCGCAAGAACGCGGTGTACGAGCTGGAGGGCTCGCTCTTCGCCACCCGCACCGTGCGCGCGCTGGAGAAGGAGCTCGGAGGCCGCTTCCCCTGGCTGAAGATGCTGGAGGAGCCGGCGTTCGCCACCGTGGGGCTGGATGGCGATGGCGAGGAGGTGCGAAGGGATCTGGAGGAGCGCTTCGCCGTGATTCTGCGCGAGTCGCTTCCTCGAGACGTGGATGACCGGGTGCGGGTGGCGCGGGTGGCCGCGGCCCTCTTCGGCACGGACGCCTTCTCACGCCGCCGGTTGATGGCGGTGGTGGCCGAGTCCGCGCCGGGCATGGGCTTCGAGCGCGCGGTGGAGAACTGGTTCCACCGCTACGTGGAGCGGCTTCTCCCGCCGGTGCTCTACGGCTTCTTCCACCATGGCATCGTCCACGAGGCCCACCTGCAGAACACGGTGCTGGTGACCGACCACGGCTCGCCTTCGGGGCTGCTGTTGCGCGACCTGGAGGGCTTCAAGGTGGTGCCGGAGCGCTTCTCGGCGCTGCCGCTCGACACGCTGACGCCGGCGGCCCGTCGGGCCATCTCCTATGGTGACGAACAGGGCTGGAAGCGCATCGCCTACTGCCTGTTCGTCAACAACCTGTCCGAGACGGTGTCGGCGCTGGCCGGGGGGACCGAGCGATTGGAGCGCCGGCTGTGGGATCGGGTCCGCGATGTGCTGGTCGACTTCGAGCGCCGCTTCGGGACGGAGGACTCGGCGCGTCGGCTCGGACCGCTGCTCGCGGGGGCGCCCTTTCCGGGCAAGGCGAACCTCACCGTGCGCTTCCTCAAGAAGGCGGATCGCGAGGCGGGGTACGTGCTGGTGCCCAACCCGCTCGGCCGGGTGCCGGAGGTGTCGTCGTGGAACTGAGGTGGACGGCGGTGGAAGAAGCGGTGCGGCGGGCGCATGCGGAGGGGGACGAGCCCCTGTGCGCCTACCTTTATGATCTCCCCGCGCTCGCGGCGCATGCGCGGGAGCTGCGGCGGAGCCTGCCAGGCCCATTCGGACTCTTCTATGCGGCCAAGGCGAACGCGGAGCGACCGCTGCTCCAGACGCTGGCGGGGGTGGTGGATGGCTTCGAGGCCTCGTCTCGGGGCGAGCTGGAGTGGCTGCGCTCGAACTTCGCCTCCACGCCCCTCATCCTGAGCGGGCCGGGGAAGACGGACGCGGAGCTGGCCACGGCCTGCCGGCTGGGAGTGGAGCTCCTCCACGTGGAGAGTCTGGGCGAGCTGCGGCGCCTGGCGCTGATCGCCTCGTCGCTGGGGCGTCGCGTCCCCGTCCTCCTGCGGCTGAACTTCCCGCTCGGGCCGGGGCACGAGACGTCGCTGGTGATGGGGGGCCGGCCGACTCCGTTCGGCATCGAGCTGGATCAGCTCCCGGGGGTGATGGACTTCCTGGGCGGCCAGGAGTCCATCCAGGTGAAGGGCCTGCACTTCCACCTGCTCTCCCACCAACTCGATGCTGACAGGCACCTGGGCCTGCTGGAGGAGTACCTGCGGCGCTTCACCGAGCTGCGCGCGCACTACCGGGCGGACTGGAGCCACCTCAACGTGGGAGGCGGTATCGGCATCAACTACCGTGCTCCCGAGTCCCAGTTCGACCTGGCGCGCTTCTCGGAGGGGCTGGGTCGGCTGGCCGGGCGCTTCGAGGCGGCGGGAGTGTCCGCGCGCTTCGAGCTGGGGCGATACGTCACCGCGCCGTGTGGCTACTACGCGGTCGAGGTGTTGGATCTCAAGCGCTGCTTCGGGGAGACGTTCGTCGTCTGTCGAGGGGGCACGCACCACTTCCGAACGCCACAGGCGCAAGGGCATAGCCACCCCTTCCGGGTGGTGCCCATCGACGAGTGGCGCTACCCCTTCGCCCGGCCCTCGGTCGAGGGCGCGCGCGTCAACGTGGTGGGGCAGCTCTGCACGCCGAAGGACGTGCTCGCTCGGGAGGCACCGGTGGAGCGGGTGCGCGTGGGGGACGTGCTGCTCTTCCCCTATGCGGGGGCCTATGCCTGGAACATCTCCCACCAGCACTTCCTGATGCATGCGCCACCGCGCCAGCTCTTCCTCCACTCCGAGGAGGCCGCATGCTGACGGAGAATCGCCTGAAGGTGGCCATCGCGGAGGGGCGTCTGGCGCTGGGGCTGCTCGGCTCGGTGCCGTCGCCGCTCGTGGTGGAGATGATGGGGTACGCGGGGTACGACTTCGTCATCCTCGACCAGGAGCACGTGGGGGTGAACCCGGAGACGCTGGAGAACATGCTCCGCGCCGCCGAGTGCAGCGGGCTGACCGCGCTGGTGCGGGTGCCCTCGTCCGCGCCGGATGTCATCCTCCGGGCGCTGGACGCGGGGGCTCAGGGCGTCGTGGTTCCGCGGGTCCGCGACCGCGCGGAGGCGGAGGCCATCGTCCGGGCGGCGCGCTATCATCCTCAGGGGGGCCGTGGCATCAGCGGTGGGCGCACCACGGGCTTCGGCCGCATTCCCCTCGTGGAGTACTTCGAGCGGGCCAATCGCGAGGTGATGGTGGTGGCGATGATCGAAGACCGGGAGGCGGTGGAGGCCATCGACGACATCGTCTCGGTGCCGGGGCTGGACATGGTGCTGGAGGGCGCGATCGATCTCTCCCAGTCCTATGGAGTGCCGGCCAGGTTCGATCACCCGGAGGTGCAGGACGCCATTCGCCGCATCGCCGACGCCTGCCGCCGCCATCGCGTGCCGTTCTGTGCGATTCCCCGGATGCCCGGCCAGGCCGAGGCGTGGAGCCGCGAGGGGGCCGCCGCGCTGCTGCTTGGAGATGACCGGGGCGTGGCCTTCCGCGCTCTCAAGGCGCATGTCTCCTCCGTGAGGGACGCCCTCTCGCGCGCTCCATGATGCTCCGCCGACTCTTCTTCAAGGTACACCTGTACGCGGGCCTCACAGTGGGGGCCTTGCTGGCGGTGATGGGGCTCTCAGGGGCGGCGCTCGTCTTCGGCGATGAGGTGGATCGTCACCTCCGGCCGGAGATACGAGCGGTGGAGCCCACCGGCGAGCGAGTGCCCGTCTCACGGGTGCTGGCGGCGGTGGTGGAGCACCAGGGCGGGGAAATGCCTCGCTCTCTCCGGGTTCCAGAGCGGCCGGACGCCCCGGTGGAGGCATGGATGGACGCTCATGGAGCACTCCGGGTGTACGTGGATCCGTACACCGGCACGGTGTTGGGTGCGCGCTCGGGTGGGGAGGGGCTGGTGGGTACGTTGCGCGAACTGCACGTCTCCCTGTTCGCGGGCAAGCCGGGCGAGAAGGTGGTGGGAGCCTGTGGCTTCGTTC
>QKJM01000934.1 GCA_003249315.1 Archangium sp. | reverse complement strand
CGGCCCCGGTCGCGGAGGAACCTCTCCAGGTTGTCGAGCGCGGTCAGCATCTCGTGCGGCGATGGCGGCACGAAAGTCGCGTCCTTGAGGGTACAGCCCTGAGGACCGATCCAGTTCTGGGTCGTCCGGAGCTCCCCGGGGCTCCGCTCGCCGCCACGGACCCCCTGCATGAGCTGCTCGTGAATCTCCCGCAGCAACCGCAAGGACAGCGGCAGGGACTCGAGCCGCTCCAAGCCATGGTTCATCGCCCGGATGTAGTTGACGACTTCCTCTACATCCTTGGACGTCCTCGACCCATGGGCATCCAGCTCATACTCGAGGACATCCTCCAGCGTGCTCTGCGTCCCTTCGATCTGCGAGCTGAGCACCGCCTCGTGTCGCACATACGTAGCAACGAAGAAGTCCGGGTTGGGAAGGATGGAGGCCGCACCGTCCAGCCGACCAAGCGCCCGGTCCGCTTCACTCAGCAGGGCCGTCAGCTCCCCCTCCAGGCGCAAGGGTGGCTCGGGCGGTAGGGGAGCAGGCACAAAGGCCTGATATCCTTGAGGTTGCTGGCAGTAACGACCGGCGCGGGTATTCATGGGCAGAAGCCTGCGGTTATCAAAGTCCCCTTTAATTGGGGACCCTTCTTCCGCTCCTTATTTTATTTTTCCCCCACTTTTTAAAATAACCAGCCGGTTATAGGCCTCATATCTCAAGGCGATGAAATAGCGTCCCATCTGGAGGATGCCCGGCCCCTTCAATGAAGACGGCCCGGAACCATGACGGTCCCAGGCCGGAAGAGGCGGGACAGACGAGCCTCTCAAGCCGCAACGGGGCGAGCGACCGGGGGACGCTCCGGCCTGGGCGCCTCGACGACCACGGGGGCCTCACTGGCGACGGCCGCGGACTCGGGGGCGGCTCCTTCGGAGAACAGCGGCGCGCTCGGGCGGGACTTCGGCGGACGTCCCCGGCGCTTCGGCGCGGACTCCTCTCCCTGCGCCACCTCCTTGCGCACCGGACGCGCCAGGTGGATGGCCTCCAGCTTCGTGCTCAGCTCCACATTGCCCTCGGCGAACACTCGCGCGTACGCCAGTGCCCGCTGCCCCTTCTGCTGCAACGCCTCCTGGCTCTCGCCCAGCGCCTGCTTCGCCGCCTCCAGCGCCGCCTGCGCCTTCGCCACCGCCTCCGCCTCCGCCTTCACCCGCTCCGCAGCCTCCTCCAATACCCCCGCATCCATGTCCGGAAACTTCACCTCGGACAGCTCCGTGGAGAACACCTCCAGCAGCTCCCTCTGCGCGGGCGTGATGACTTCATTTTCGTTCGCTTCGAACATGGTCGGGCCTCCCCTCCAAGCAGGTGCGTGAGCCCCTATCTGTACGGATGTGCAGTGTCAGATCAAGAGGGTACGCTGCGAGGCCGATTTATCGGCCCTGAAGCCGTCTGGCCCTGAACGCCGCCAGCGACGTCCGGGTGGGACAGTATGGGCAGGCCTCTCACCCTGAGAGGAAGACACCCGCCCGAGGAGGAGCCAGACAGCGCTCTGCGCGTGCGAAGAATCAGGTGTCTGGGAGCAGCGCCCCTTAGGATGGGGACTCCTCTCGCACCCGGAACCGATGGCCAGGAAGCCCGCCAGGAAGAGCAGCCCTCCCTCCCGCAAGCGCCGCGCCGCGACGACCACCGTGCCGCCCGCGGACCCTCCCTCCGAGCGCCCCGCGGACTCGGCCCGACTCCAGGAGATGCGCCGGAAGATCGATGCCGTCGACCAGCGCCTCGTCCGGCTCCTCAACGAGCGGGCGAAACTCGTCGTCGAGGTGGGCAGGACGAAGCGCACCACCGGCACCCCCATCTACGCCCCGCACCGCGAGGCCGAGGTGCTTCGCCGGGTGCTCTCCTCCAACGAGGGTCCGCTGGCGGACCGCGCCATGGAGGGCATCTACCGAGAGTTGATGAGTGGCTCGTTCGCGCTCGAGCACCCGCTGCGCATTGGCTATCTCGGCCCGGCCGGCTCCAACTCGCACTCCGCGGCCGTCAAGCAGTTCGGCTCCTCCGTGGACTACGAGGACCTGCACGAAATCGGCGGCGTCTTCACCGAGGTGCGCCGCGGGCACGTCAACTACGGCCTCGTCCCCATCGAGAACTCGCTCGGCGGCGGCATCGTCGAGACGCTGGACGCCTTCAAGGCCAATGCCCACCAGATTTCCATCTACGGAGAGGTGCAGCTCTCCGTCCACCACACCCTGCTCGCCAACTGCCTGCCGCGACAGGTGCGGCGCATCCACTCCAAGCCGGAGATCTTCCAGCAGTGCCGCAACTGGCTGAGCACTCAATACCCTGGCGTGGAGTTGATGCCAGCGGCCAGCAGCTCGCGCGCCGCGCAGATTGCCGCCGAGGAGTGCCGGAAGGCCGTGGAGATTGGCGCCGAGCCCGGTTCAGCCGCCATCGGCGCGGCGCTCGCGGGGCAGCTCTACGGGCTCAACGTCCTCTTCCCGCGCATCGAGGACGACCCGAACAACATCACCCGCTTCGTCATCATCGCCCGGCAGAACGCTCTCCCCACCGGAGATGACAAGACGTCGCTCATGTTCACCACCGAGGACAAGCCGGGAGCGCTCGTCTCCGTGCTCGGCATCTTCCAGGACGCGGGCATCAACCTCACGCACATCGACAAGCGCCCCCAGGGCCGCGAGCGCTGGACGTATACCTTCTTCGTCGACGCGCTCGGCCACCGGGAGGAGCCAGCCATGGCCAACGCCATCGACGAGGCCAGCACCCACTGCCGCGAGCTCATCGTCCTCGGCAGCTATCCGCGCTCGCAGCGCATCCTCTGAGTCAGTCCACTCGCACCAGGGACACCGTGCGCACCACGCTCGCGGCCGGGTCCACCTCCACCGCCAGGAAGTGGCGCCCCACCCCGTCGAACTGCTCGGGAATGGCCCCGCCTCCTCCCGAGATGAAGGCCGGTATCCCCGCGTTCGAGAACGCGTAGTACGAATGCACGTGGCCATAGAGCGTCAGGTCCACCTGCCCTCGCGCCAGCGTCCCCAGCAACGCCGCGGCCTCGTTGCGGCTCGCGAAGGCCCCGCCGCGCACGCCAATCGGGTCCAACAGCGGAATGTGCGTACCCAGGATGTGTACCGCCTCGCGCCCCGCCTCCAGCCACCCATCCAGCGCCGGACGCACCAGCGGATCCACCGTCCCGCTGCCCGAGTCCAGCAGCGTGAAGTGCGCCCCGTGGAAGGTGAAGTGCAGGTTGCCCCGGCCGAAGTACTCGTGCCAGCGCACGTCCGAGGTGATGATTTCGTGGTTGCCCAACGTGGCGAACAGCGGCACCCCCGAGGCCTCCAGGTGGGACTGGAACGACTCCAGCTCTTCCACCGTGCCCCGGCGCGTCAGGTCTCCCGAGAAGAAGATGAAGCGCAGGCTGGGGTCCTCGTTGATGCGCGCATAGATGTCCTCCACCTGGGGTAGCGCCTCCTGCACATCCGCCAGCGCCGCGAAGCGGAAGGGCTTCGGCTCCTCCCAGTCCGGCGGCGCCACCGTCAACCGCGCCTCCGCCCCGGGCCGCAGCCGTACCCGCCACCTCTTCACCGTGGGCAACGGCCCCGGCATCGCCTCCACCGCCAGCGGCTCGTCGTCCACCGTCGCGGTGAGCGCCGCGTCCGCCATGGCGTTGCGTACCACCACCATCGTCCAGGCCTCGGGCTCCCCCTCGGCCGCCGCTATCCGCACGTGAAAGGCCGGCGCCGAGCCCCACAACGTCAGCGCTCCCGGCTCCAGGCGGCGCACCACCGCCAGCCCATCCTCCACGGTGACGGTAAGCCCGCTCCCCTCGGCCAGGCCCACCTGCAGATCCTTCAAAGCCCGCTCCTCCGCGGGCCTCAGGCTGCACCCGGCCAGCAACGCGAACACCACGACACTCTTGCTCACGTGCCTCACGACTCACCTCCCAGCGCGTATACCAGCGACAGCCGGCCCACCCAGGCCGAGCCCACCTGCACCTCCGCGGACAGGCCCCAGTCCTCCCCCAGCAGCGCCCGTCCCCGCAACCCGAGGTGCCCCGGCACCCCGGAGCCTCCCTTGAAGCCTCCAGGAAAGTCGTCCTTGCGATGGTCGTAGTAGAGGAGCACTTCTCCGCGAAACGGCCCTCCGCGCCCCAGGTACACTCCGTAGCCGAAGGTGGCGAGAAGCTGCTCGTGCAGGCTGTCGTCCACCACCGGCGCCGTGTAGCCATAGCCCTGCAGCGCCAGCCCCAGGCCCAGCTCCGCGAAGGAGCCGGCCAGCCGCGCGCCCACCCGCGCCATGTCGTAGCGGCCTCGCAGGAACACCTCGCCGCCGCCCAGGGTGAAGCCCTCGGTGGGGAAGCGGTGCATCAGGGCCGCGACCTCCACGTCCAGCGCGCTGCCATCCGCCGTGCCCCGCGCCGACTCGGACGCACCCAGCAGCCGCCAGGCCCCTCCCACCCGAGCGCGCAGGTTGCCATCGTCCGGACTCATCCTCGCCCCCGCCTCCAGCCGCACCCGCCGCAGCCGCGCAACCACCCCCACCGACACGAAGTGGCGATAGCGGAAGGCCGTGTCCGCCACGTGCTGGTAGCCCACTTCCAGCTCCAACGGTGGCAGGCGCGGTGCCGCCACGCCTGGCTCGAAGGCCGGCCCCACCACCCCATAGAGGTTGGCCAGCCCGGAGATGGTGAACAGCCCCAGTCCCACCGCCGCCACCCCGTACAGGGGTCCAATCACCCGGCGCGAGGCCCCGCTCAACGCGATGGGCACCCCACCCGCCGCCAGCAGACCCAGGCCCGCTCCCTGGAGGAGGAAGAGCCTCGCCCCCGTGGACGTCTCCCCCGCCACCAGCGGACCCAGGCCATGCAGCAACAACCCGGGCACCACCGATACCGTCGCCGGCAGCAGGCTGAAGCGCGGCCGGGGTGGCCTGGCCAGCTCCGCATCCAAGGGCGGGAGCATCGGCCCCACCGACTCCAGTTCCGCCGACTCCGCCTCCGCCGGTTGCCCCAGGGCGCTCCCCGACGGCAACGCCAGGGCGAGCACCAGCAACCCGCAGGTTCCCATCCCCAGGACACCGCGCCTGTTCCTCATCTCTTCCAGTCTCCTGCGCTGGCGGCATCTCGCCACCACGTCCGGCCGGCCCAGCGGACGTTCCGCCAGCATATCTCGTGGAAGCAGACATGGCCCGCGGCCATCCTCCCCACGGTTCCAAGGACACGTCCGACGACCCGTAACCTCCCTGCTTCCCCTCACGCCGGACGCCCAGGCCGCACTCCAGACGACTCCTGCCTGAGTGAGCGAGCCAGCGGCCATCCAGATGACCGGCTCCCTGGCGCCGAGGTGGGAAGGGGGGCCCGCGACCGCGCCGTTCTCCCGAAGTCAGCCATGTCCTCGCTCTCGTTCGGTCGGCTCCTCGACGCGGCTCCCCAGTGGAACAGGGGGACGCGCTACTTCCTTGGCCTCGCCAGCACCGCCCTGGCCCTCTCCCTCACGGGAGCGCTCGTCGAGACTCTCGGCGGTGTCTACTTCGCCATCCCGCTCGCGGTCGTCGCACTGCTCGCGCTCCTGGCGGGCCAGGGCCCCGGCCTGGTCGCGAGCGGGGCCACCTCGGTCGGTATCTGGTTCTTCTTCGTGGAGCCCGAGGACTCGCTGGCCATCTCCCACGAAGTCGACGCGTTCCGGCTGGTGACCATGTTCCTCTCCAGCACCCTCATCAGCATCGTCGCGGGCTCGCAGCACAAGGCGCGCGCGAGGCTCGTGCTGGAACGTACCTCCGCGCGCAAGGCCGCGCGCGAGACCGCTCTGGCCATCGAGTCGGCCCGGAGCTCGAACGAGGCGTTGAGCGCGAGCGAGGAGCGCTTCCGGCAGCTCGCGGACTCCATGCCGCAGATCGTCTGGGCCTCGAGCCCCGATGGGACCCTCGATTACTACAACCGCAAGTGGTACGAGCTGACCGGCGCCGAGCCAGGGGCGAACGGAGACACGAGCTGGCTGCCCATCCTCCACCCTGAAGACAGACAGAAGTGTCTGGACATCTGGTACGAGTCCATTCGGACGGGCCATCCCTACCAGATAGAGTACCGCTTCCGCTTCAGCGAGACGGGCGAGTACCGCTGGCACCTCGGTCGAGCCCTGCCGGTGCGCGACGAGCACGGCAACATCGTACGCTGGTACGGCACCTCCACGGACATCCACGACAGCAAGCGTACGGAGGCCACGCTGCGCGAGAGCGAGGAACGTTACCGCATGCTCGCCGAGGCACTGCGGGACGTGGACCGGCGCAAGAACCAGTTCCTGGCGATGCTCTCACACGAGCTGCGCAACCCCCTGGCGCCCATCCGCAACAGCCTTCACATCCTCGAGCGCTCGGCGCCCGGCAGCGAGCAGGCCCGACGCGCACAGCGTGTCGCCGAGCGGCAGGTGGTCCACTT
>QKJM01000131.1 GCA_003249315.1 Archangium sp. | reverse complement strand
CCATGGGCGGCTGGCCCTGGACACCACCCGGCGGCTGAGCCCCGGGACCGAACTCACTCGGAGAGAGCGGCTGCCCCTGCGGCCCGCCGATGCCGCGCGTCTCCGCCGGACCCCATCCCTGGCCACTCCAGCCGGGCTGCTGCTGCTGCCGCAAGTACTCCGGGTTCGGTGGAGCAAACGACTGAGGACCCATGATTTCAGCCATGACCTGCCTCCTTCGGGTGGACGTGTGCCCAGGAGCACTCCCCGCTGTCTGGGAGTGCCCGCCGGCTCGAATGAATGTGAAGGTGCGCCGCGGGAACGGGGAGTATCGGGATGCCTCACTCAGGCCTCGACTGGTCCCCTCCTCCACGGCCGTGCTTCTAGGGACCGAACGGGAAGTCCCCGGGCCCCGCGTTGTACCGCCCATCTCCCGGCCCGACACTCCCGGGCGACGGCGGCGGAATCGTCCTGAGGAACGCTCCCAGCTCACCCATCCCCCGCGCCTCGAAGAAGCCGGAGAGGTAGGCGTGCGCCGCCGTCAGCCGCTGGAGCTCCATCCCGTCGAGCCTCCCCGCGGCCATCGCCTCGCGCCCTTGTCTGAGCACATCCAGCATCCCCCTCATCACCGCCGTCTCATGAGGCGAGAGGAAGGAGGGCGCCTCACCTCCCGGCCCGCTCCACTGCCGCGGCACGGGGGGCGCCTGGTGCTGCTGCACCCCCGGGCCATGGAAGTCGCTCGGCGAGAGCGGCCGCACCGGGCCCGGAGCCATCCCCGGGTGGACGTTCATCGGAGGCTGCGCCATCGGTACGGGCCCCCCAGGCGGCATGTAAGGCCAGAAAGCGTACGGGTCTGCCATGTTCGTGTTCCTCTCGGTTGGACCGCGGTGTCTCTCAGGTCTCGGCCGCGCTCGTGACGACCATCCCCACCAGACGGCTCGAGCCGCCCAGCAGCGGGCGCTCCTCGGGCTTCTCCCCGAAGGAGGTGACGTGGAGCTCCCCACCGTGCTTGCGCTGGGAGATTTCCTGCAGGATGGCGTTGCGAATCTCCTGACAGAGCATCTTCTCCATGGAGGGCTCTAGCCTCACGCCGCGCAGGACGACGCGAAACTCCACCTGCTCCACTTCCGCCGGGGACGTCGCTTGCTGAGGTACTTCTGGTTGCATGTTGGTCTCTCCTTGCGAAATGGCTTTCAGTGAAGCGGCTCCTCCCCACCGACCTGGACGACGAACCCCGTCGTGCTCTCCGGCGAGAGCTCGAGCCCCCGCGCCTTGGCGAACTTCCGCAGGGGGGCGATGTGCAGCTCTCCCCTCAGTTCGGCGCTGCCCAGCACCCGGAGCACCACGCTGCGGATCGCCTCCTCGATGCCTTCCCTCACCTCCGGATCGAGCTTCACCCCCCGCACCGAGACGAGGAACTCGGTGCTCGGGACGGCCTCCTCCGGCAGGGGTGCCGCGACCTCCGGCAGGGGTGCCGCGACCTCCGACTGGGGCGCCCCGACCTCCGGCTGGGGCGCCCCGACCTCCGGCTGGGCGGCCACGGCCGGCGCCGCGAGCCCCTCCACCCCCCGGGTGGGCGGAATGGTCGGCTGCATGAAGCGCGTATAGACATTCTCCCGGCCGTACACCGCGTCCAGCACCGAGCCCCAACCCGTCACATTGGGGAACTGGAGCCGCAGGTACTCGGGGCGGTTGGTGTCGTAGACCGTGCTCGAGTCGGCCGCGAAGAGCGACAGCCCCGTCGCCGCCTGGTAGTCCTGGCCGGCCCGCCTCCCCAGGATGCAGGAGCGTGCCGCGGCGACCGCGGCGTTGATGCTCTGGACACACTCCCCGGGCACTCCCGGAATGCTCGCCACCGCCTGGGCCAGCGCGGCGGCGTCCGCCAGGCCTCCGCTGGAGAACTTCACCAGGGAGGAGCTGGCGAGCCGGAGCGCGTTGCGCATCGTCTCCCTGTTGCCAGGCGAGGAGCGGACCCACCCGTTCAGCACGGTGGCGAAGTTGTGGAAATGATTGAGCGCCAGGGACCACTCCGGCTTCGACAGGTCGACCGCCACACAACTGTCGAAGGACGTCTGCGGCGTGAAGCGCGAGGCGAACTCCGCGGCGATCTGCGGGGCGTCCAGCTCTCCCCGAGCCTCCGTCAGCGCTCGCGCGGGCTGGGACAGGTCCACTCCCGCCGCGGACAGCTCGTCTATGGAAGCGACGACCGTCCTCACCGAGCCGCTGATCTCCTGCAGCAGCTCCCAACTGCTCATCAGGCAGGCGTCGAAGATGAGGACGTCGATCTTCCTCTCGGGCAGGCTGGAGGCGATCCGCTCACAGACCATGGCGAGCTCGGCGTTCGACAGGTAGTCCCGGCTGTTCCCGTCGATGAGGAGGGCGCGCGTCATGGAGCCCATCTCGTTGATTTCGTGGCCGAAGAGCCGCCGGGCGTGGCGGCGGACACCCCGCGGGGTCTCCTTCTGCGGAGGAGAGCGGAACCGCGTCATCCCCAGCACCTGGCGGGCAATCTCTTCCTCCCAGGACGTCCCATGGCCCGAGAGCACCAGCACCGTGCGCCGCGCGGGGACGACCTGCATGCCCCACTCCACGAACCGCAACAGGGTGTCGGGGTCTCCCGTGTTGAACTCGGGCACCTGCTCCGGCCGGTACCGGCCCCACGGGTCCATAATCAACCGCCAGGCGGGCGAGCGCGCCGCATCCAACTGCGCCACCCCCGCCACGTATTGATTCGTCACCACCTGGACCAACCGGGAGATCTGCGCGCTGATCTGCGTGTCCAGCGCCCCGGCACCATTGATGGCATCCCCTGCACCATACACCAGCACCCTGATAGGCCATTCAGCCATGACGCGTCCTTTCCTGTGTCCTCGGAGACACAAGCGCGGAGAAATGATGGATATTGGAAGTACGAGAAACGCTCGAAAGACGTGGACGGCTCGAATCCGAAGTCGGGCCAAAATGAGGGACGTCCCCCGGGACGTCAAGGCGTGACGTGCAATCTTTCAGTGGAGCACGTTCACAGTGTCTGGTGTGTTCGAGTGTTCTCAGAAAGACAATCACGAACATCAATGTATACCCGGCGACGGAAGAGGCACGGCGTTGCGGACAGCGGGTGTGGGCACACGCCCCGCCCCCTGCCCGAGGAATGAGCGGGCCAGCCGGCGCCCTTGATTCCTCTCATGAGTGGAGCAGGCGGAAGGGGCGGGCGCGCGAGCCATTGCTCCGGTGCGGCGAGGAGTTCAGCTTGAGACGGAGGTAGGAGGAGCCATGCCAGCCCAGAGCGAAGTCCTGGTCGCCCCGGTCCCCCCTCGGGAGGCCCCTCCCAGGCGCCCGCCCGGCCGGAAGAGGGTGTGCTGGTTCGCGCCTCGGGTCTTCGCGCTCACGGGGGTGCGGGCCGTCATCTCCGCCACCATCGGCAAGCAGGCGGATCGCCGTGTCCTCGACGCGCTGGTCGTCCCCGGGCAGGAGGCCATGGACTTCTCGGTGGACGAGACCGGCCGGCCCCGCGAGGAGCTGTGGCTCGACTATGTGTCGGACCTGGGGGATGGGTGGAATGCCACGTACGAGGTGGCCCGGGAGGTGGCGAGGAAGAGGCTGGCGCTGAGGGATGAGCAGGGCCAGGAGCACGAGACGGTCGGGGGAGAGGTGCTCGTCTTCGGCGGGGACGAGGTGTACCCCACCGCCAGCCTGCGCGAGTACGAGGAGCGCACCTTGCGACCCTGGGAGGCGGCGTTCCGCGGGCAGCGCCCGAGGCCCCACCTGTTCGCCGTGCCCGGAAACCACGACTGGTATGACGGGCTGGTGTCCTTCTCGCGCCTGTTCTGCCAGGGCCGCGCGCTGCCCGCATGGTCGACGCACCAGCGCCGCAGCTACTTCGCCGCGAAGCTGCCCCACGGGTGGTGGCTCATCGGCCTGGACATGCAGCTCGAGGCGGACATCGACGAGCCACAGGTGGAGTACTTCCAGCAGCTCTGCGAGAAGGAGATGGGTGAGGGAGACCGCATCATCCTCTGCCTCGCGGAGCCGGCGTGGCTGCTGGAGCAGGTACGGCCCCCGAGCCGCCAGGGGCGCGGCTACCTCGAGAACAACCTCGAGTTCCTCGAGAGGAAGGTGCTCCGCCGACGGGTGAGTGTCTTCCTCGCGGGGGACATCCATCACTACCGGCGGCATGCCCACGAGGACGGGCGGCAGAAGATCATCGCCGGCGGGGGTGGAGCCTTCCTGCACCCCACGCACCAGCCGAAGACGAGCCGGACGCTGGCGGAGGGCTTCACCGAGCGGAAGTGCTACCCGAGCGCGAGCGTGTCGCGCCGGTTGTGCTGGCGAAACCTGGGCTTCCTCGGGAGGAACCCGAGCTTCGGCCTGCTCACCGGGGCGCTGTATGTGTTGCTGTCCTGGGTCTTCCTGGCGGGCGGAGTGCGGGGGGCGAACCCGCTCGAGGTATGGCTCGAGCCAGGAGTGTTGCTGGTGCTGGGGTTGCTGGTGCTGGGGTTGGTGGGCTTCGCGGATGAGCGCTTCGGCCGGTGGCGGTGGCTGGCGGGGTTGACGCATGGGCTGGCGCACGGGGCCGCCGCCTTCCTGCTCACCTGGGGGACGCTGGGGTTCACCGGGTCCGTGCTCGGCATGGAGCCCGAGAGCGCCTGGAGGGACCTGGCGGGCACGCTGCTGGTGTTCGCCAGTGGCTTCGTGGTGGGCCCCACGCTCATGGGCCTCTACCTGCTCATCTCGCTCAATGCCTTCGGCGCCCACCCCAACGAGGCCTTCTCCGCGCTGGCCTGCCCGGACTGGAAGAACTTCCTCCGGATGAAGATAGACCGGGACGGGAAGCTGTGGCTCTACCCCGTGGGAATCCAGCGCGTGCCGCGGCGGTGGAAGCCCGGGGCCACCGTGCGCGAGCCGGAGTGGGTGGCGGACCCGGCCGACAGGCGGGCCACTCCTCCCGTGATGATCGAGTCCCCCATCGTGGTCGGGTGAGGCGCCGGGAGGACGGGATGCTGCACTCACTGGTGGCGCTGCTGGCCGTGACTTCCGCTCTCGGAGAGGTGAGCACGGACGCGGAGAAGGCGGTGGAGGTTCTGCGCGGACCGAACGTGGTGGACATCGGGGATGCGGGGCCGCTGGAGTCGGAGCGGGTGGAGGGCGAGGTGCTGGTGGCCAATCGCACGCCAGGCGGCGAGCCCGGCTTCGTGCTGATACCGGAGATACGGGTGGGGACGCCGTGGAAGCTGGAGCTCGGCGCGGCGATGGTGCTGAAGAGCCCCGCGGGCGAGGAGAGCACCTCCGGCGCGGCCTCGGTGGTGGCGGAGGGGCAGATCGTCGCTCCGGGGAGGTACGTGCCGCGGCTCTCGCTGAAGGGCCGGCTGATCGGTCCCCTGGGCGAGGCCGGGGTGAGCGCGGAGGCGATGCTGCTGGCCACGAAGCACTTCGGCCTGGTGAGGGTCCACGGAAATGCCGGCTATCTGGCCATCCAGGACGCGGCGGACGAGTACCTGCTCGGGGTGGCGGTGGACAGGCCGCTCGGCACGCGAGTGCTGGTGAAGGGGGACACGTACTACCTGCGGCCGCTGGGGGAGGAGGCGCCCACGTTGGGGGCTGGCGTGGGGGCCGGGGTGAGGTTGGGGCAGGCGCTGGTGCTCACGGGAGCGGTGAACCTCACCGTGCAGGCGGAGGACGTGGGGCCGAGGCTGCTGCTCGGCGTGTACGGCATCCTGTGAGGCAAGGAGGAGGAGCCATGCCGATTCTGTATCTGCTGTTCGGATTGGGGCTGCTGGTGCTGTGGCTGATCGCCCTGGTGCAGGGAGGCGTGGTGGAGTGGTTCCTCTGGCTCACCTTCGGAGTGGCGCTGGGGGTGATGCTGCTGGCCATCATCCAGTTCGTCTGGGAGCGGCGACAGAGGGCGTAGACCCGCTGCTGGAGGAGGTGACGAGGAGGAGGCACACGTGCTAGGGACGCGCGCCCCATGATCGCCGTCCCCGCCTCCCGTTCCCGCCTGCTGCTTGCCTACATCACCTGCTTCTTCTTCTGGGGCTCCTCCTGGTCGGTGGCGAAGCTGGCCCTGCCGGAGCTGCCGCCGCTGCGCTTCGCGGGGATGCGGATGTTGCTGGCGGGGCTGGTGCTGCTGCCGCTGTCGGGGCTGCACCGGGTGCGGCTGGAGGCGCGCACGTGGGGGCTGCTGCTGGGAGTGGGGGTGCTGCAGATCGGCCTGCCCTACGGGCTGATCTTCATCGCGCAGCAGTGGATTCCGTCGAGCTGGTCCGCGCTGCTCTTCTCAACGTACTCGGTGTGGCTGCTGCTGGTGGGGAGAGCGCTGCTGCCGGACCAGCCGCTCACGCTGATGAAGCTGGTGGCGGCGGGGCTGGGGCTGCTGGGAGTCATCGCATTGCAGTTCGAGCACCTGACCGGGCTGGGGACATCGAGGCAGGTGGTGTTGGGGGTGGTGCT
>QKJM01000067.1 GCA_003249315.1 Archangium sp. | reverse complement strand
TCTTGAGCTCGTATGCGGTCTTTCCCCGCACACAATCAACCTGCCTCCCTCCCTTCCCGTTCCTCCGTCTCACCGGGCTCTTCTTCGCGGGGGCGGGTGTTCCTCCAACGCTGAGGGCGATGATCGGCTCGAACAGGTAGCCTGTCTCCTGGGCTGCTCGGTTGTCGATGTCGTAGACCCACTTGCGCCACAGGAGAAACGCTGTCAGCGTCTCAGGGGGCATCGTGCCGTACTGGAGCAGACCGCGAGCTCCAACCTGTTCCATCGTGGGCAGTGGCTGGCTCTCGAGAATCCGGGCGTACTTCAGCCGGTGCTTGTGAAGCGCGGCCAGGCACGCAAAGAAGGTGACGGCTTCTGCATCCTTCTCTGCAAGACGTTCGATGAGCGACTCGAACGCGATGTCTGGAAGTGCCATCTCGGATGACGGCGCTTCCCCGTAGAAGTCCTTCAAGTCCTTGGGCAGGTCGGGGAAGTGCTCATGGAGACCCAGATCCCGCGCGATGAGAGCAGCGAGATATGAGCAGATTGCGTCAGTCAAAGGCACGGCGAGTTCCGCCGTCCCCACACTGCGCGCCTTCTCCAGCATTGCCCATTGTAGCTGCTCTTCTGGTTCGAGCCGCAGCCCGAAGGCCGCGGTCACCATCTCGGTCGTACGTTCAAGCGCAGGGCTCATCCCCGACGAGGCCGTAGGCACGAAGCTCAGGAGAGCCCCAGGTTTCGGCTGAAATCCGTGTTTGATGCGCTCGAGGTCGTTTTCCAGGCTCCTGCCGATCACCTCGCCGAGCACGGGTGGAACTGCGTTGCCAATCAGGAGCATCTGCGCGGTGGGCGGACCGAGAAACTCGAAGTCGTCTGGGAACGTCTGCAGTCGCGCGCACTCGCGGATCGTGAGGAAGCGATCCTCGACGGGGTGGAGGAACTCGTTACGGGATGCACTCGTGATCGCCTTCGAGGGCTCGTCCCCTTGAAGCCGCCGAATGCCAGAGGGGGCACCGCCACGTCGCTCGGTGGGCGTCCCGTCCATGACTCGCCGGAACGCGCGTCGTGTATAGCTCTGATGCTGAAGCTCCGGAGGGAGGTCTCGCATTCGCTGACCGGGCAGGAGGGCGTGAATCCGTTTCAGGTCCAACTCACTGCTCGGCGGAGTGAAGTGCCCTTGAGGTGTTCCTTCTGAATCCGCCGTTGGTATTGGCAAGCCCCGCAGTGCATCGAGCAGCGTCGGAGTCTTGGGGCGCTCCCGTGCCACCAGGTGGGCCCCTGGGGCTCCGAACGCCATGTGTGTTGGCTCGGGGAACGAAGGATCCCAACCCAGGCCTCCGATGGCGAGCACCCGCTTGCGGTTTTGCGGCACACCGTAGTTCGCGGCGTTTACCTTTCGCATGTGGATGCGATACCCGGCGTCGACCAGTGGATGGAGTAGCTCGAGAACGCGAGTCCCACCCTCTCCAGTGAGGAACCCCTCGACGTTCTCGAACACGAACGCCGTTGGCCTCCTCTCCGCGATGATGTTTGCATAGACTCCCACCAGCGTGTTCCGTGAGTCTCCGCTCCGTCGCGAGCCAGCGGACGAGAATCCCTGGCATGGGGGTCCGCCTACGAGCACCGTGGCTTCGGGTAGACAGATGTCAGGCCCGATTTCCTCCTCGACGACGTGGTCGCCCAGGTTCCGTCTGTAGGTCTGGACGGCCCATTCGTCGTGGTCGATGGACCTCAGCATTCGAAAGCCCGCTCGCTGTAGCCCGAGCGAGAGGCCTCCAGCACCGCAGAACAGGTCGACGACCGAGAATCCGGTGAACTTCTTCTTCTTCACGGCTCGGACTGTACAGGAACGCACCGAGATTCGACCAGCCGAGTGAAGACCGGGAGGGGGACGAGGAGGCGGGCCATGCACTGTGAGTTCGTGCGGCGCTCCGGCAGCTAGTACTCCCGGCTCCAGATGATGTCGGCGCCCCCCTTCTGCGCGTCGCCGTATTCGGCCTCGATGCCCCAGCGGGGGCTGAACTGGTACTCCAGGCGCACGGCGTGGTCGTTCTCCCGGCGAGTGGTGCTGTTGCTGGAGGAGCCGCTGGTGCCGCCGAGGCGGCCGTTGTAGCCCAGGTACAGCTCGTCCGTGAGGTACTTGCCCACCTCCAGTCGTGCGTCGGTGATGCCCTCCTCGCCGGCCTCGATGGAGAGCACGTCCAGCGGCAGCTTCTGCGCCAGGGCCTTTCGAGCCTGGCTCGCCAGCAGCGAGCCCAGCACGCTGGCCACCTGGCCCTGGTTCATCGACGCGCCCGAGCCCGCCTTGAGCGTGCGCCGGCCGGTGGCCAGCAAGGTGTAGATTTCACTCTCCGACAGCGCCGGCTCGCTGGTGGGCTTGAGGGTGAAGTCCTTGCCCTGGCCTCGCACGGTGACGAACACCTTCACCCCCGCGCTCTCGTTCTCGTGCTCCGCGGTGGCGTTGATATAGGGCTTGCGCGGCGGGCCGGTGAAGCGCACCTCGCTGGAGCGCTGCACGTCGAAGCGCCTGCCTAGCACCTCCAGCTCGCCGCGCAGCACCTTCACCGTGCCGCTGATGGCCGTCTCGTCCTCGTAGTCGATGGTGAAGTCCGGAGAGAGGCCGAGCTCCGCGTTGATGTCCGAGCCGCGCACCCACAGATTCCTCGGGGCGTTTACTTTCATGACGTAGCGGCGTCGGGCCTCCTCGGAGTCACCCGTGCCGCCGGTGCCGCTGTCCGGGGTGACATCGTTGGAGGCGGCGGCCTTCTTGCTCCGACGCTTCTCCAACGGCACCCCGTCACGCACCAGGACGATGCCGTCGGGCCGATCCAGCGACTGCAGGTCCTTGCGCTTCGCCTCCGGGAGGGTGACGTGGACCTCGGGGAGGGAGATGTCATGCAGGTTGACGAAGCGGCTGGACACGTCGCCCTTGAGCTCGGTGCGCAGGGTGAGGAGCGCGAGGAGCTGGTCGTCATAGACGAGCGGGAAGTCCCGCATCCGTCCCTGCCCGGTGAGGGCGAACTGGCCGGAGGCGCCGAGGTCCGCTCGGGCGCTGAACTCCAGGGTGCCACCGCCACTGCGCGCGGAGAGCTTCTTCAGCTCCAGGCGCTGGTCGGTGACGTCGAGCGCCACCTGCACGTCCTGGTACTCGCCGTAGCCGTCGAGGGCGAGCCGGCCGTCCTTCCACTGCAGCTCACCCTTCCAGGTGGGAGCACCGAGAGTGCCGGCCACCCGGCCGTCCGCCCGCAGCTCACCGCGGAGGCTGCGCACCAGCGGCACGACTCCGGAGAGGGTGGAGATGTCGAAGCGCCTGGCCTCCACGTCCGCCTCCAGGGGCACGCGGGAGAAGTCCACGCCCCGCTTCAGTTGTTCCAGGGACAGCGCTTGCGGCACCTGGCCGCGCACCAGCAGGGTGCCTCCGTTCTCCGAGGTGAGGAGCGCATCGAGCATGGAGCGGGCATCGTCGTAGGCGTAGTAGAGGCGCCCCTGTCCGAGCGCGAGGGCACCCACGCCGAGCTGCTGCACGCCGGTGGTGAGCTTCACCTCGGGGGCGTCCAGCGTGCCGCGCGCGGAGAGGTTGAGGGAGAGCACGCCATGCAGTCCCTCCTCGCCCACGGAGGACTGCGCCTCCAGGCCCGGTACCTCGGCGAGGGGGATGGGGCCCGCGCGTCCCGAGAGGGTGAAGGGCACCCGGCCCACCACCTCCTGGTCCTGCAGCGCGGCGAGGGGTGCCTCGAAGGTGGCCTTCACGTCCGCCAGCAGCAGCTCCTCGCGCCTCGCTGCGAGCAGCACGCGCACGTCCTCTCCGCTGGTGAGCACGTTGAGGTTGCCGTTCACTGGCGCCGAGCCTTGCACCGACACCTGCTCGGCCAGCACGTCCAGCCGGCCCTCGGGTGCGAGGAGGGGGCCGGTGAGGTCGGCCAGCACCGACACCCTGCCGCGGGCCCGCTCGACGAGCCCCAGCCGGGAGAGCAGCGCCAGGGGCGCTTCGCGCACGTTCGCCTCCAGCCGCACCGGTGTCTCCAGCACCTGCTGCGCCGTGGGCGGTTGGGACAGGAGCTGGCCCAGGGTGAAGGGTGTATGGAGGACGAGCCAGGCCTGCTCGCCCACGTTCCTCGCGTCGAGGCGCACGGTGAGGGCGCCGTCCTGCTCTCCGGAGCGGGCGAGCAATTCGAAGCCGAGTGGCGCGTCGAGCAGCGCGGGCGGGAGGGCTCCGGGAGCCATCACCACCGGGGGAGACTTGCGCATGGATGGGAGGCCCCAGTAGCGCAGCTCCGAGCCTCGCAGTGCCAGCTCCAGGCCTGGCTCGCTGGCCGGGCCCCACACCTTCAGCGTGCCGGAGAGGAAGCCGGTGGCGGAGTCGGGTTGGCCGGCCATGCGCAGCGCGGGGCCCACGTCCACGTGCTCCAGCGTCAGCTCCAGGCGCACGGGCTCTCGGCGGCGTTGCTGGAGGCCCTCCACCGGCACGTCGAAGTCGGCGGAGAGGCGGCCCGCGGGAGCGCTGGCGGAGAGGGTGCCGGTGGCGCGGTCGCGCACGTAGCGGCCCTTCAGCGCCAGGTCCACGCCCGCGTACCGTTGGAAGCGCCCGTCCTCGAGGGAGAGGGTGGCGGTGGCGCTCGGGTGGGAGGTGTGTCCGCTCACCGCCACGTGGCCGGAGAGCCGGCCGCCCAGCTCCTGCAGTGAGGGCGGGAGGAGGGCCTTCGGCAGCAGTCCGAGGTCCACCGTCCGCAACTCCGTGCGCGCGTCGAGATTCTCACCGTTCGTCGTCAGCGCCAGGGTGAGGGACTGGGGGCCGGCGGTGAGGGTGAGAGGGTCCACTCGCACGCCGCTGCCGAAGCCCAGGTGCGTGGGGTGCTCGAGGGTCCAGGAGGCCTCGGGGTAGGACAAGGAGAAGGAGGAGAGGGCGAGGCCCTGCTTGTCCTCGTCCACGGTGCCCGTCAGCGCGAGGAGGAGCTGTGCCGAGCCTCCGGCCTTCACGGTGGCGGTCAGCGCGCGCCCGCGGGTGACGAGCGAGGCGTCCATGTCCTCCCAGGTGCGGCCGGCGGCGCTCAGGCTCGCCGCCTTCAGCGTGGCATCGGTGGTGAGGGGCTGGGTGACGTCCGGCACCCGCGCCTCGAGGGTGAGGCCCTGTACGGCATAGTCCTCGTAGGCCAGCGCGTCGAAGCCGCCCGAGAGGGAGACGGCGGGGTGGCGGGCGGGGCCGGTGAGGGTGAAGTCGAGCGCGCCGCGGCCGGAGAGGGGGAGGGGCTTGCCGTCGCCCAGCCGGCCCACGGTATGGGCGAAGGCGTCCAGGTTGGAGGCGACGAGTTGGCCCTTCAACCGGAGGTCTTCCAGGGTACCGCCGCCGCTGGCGGTGAGGCGGGCTCCTGGCGCCCGTGCGTCGAGCTGGGAGAGGTGGAGCTGGCCCTCCTTGGCGCTCGCGTGCAGCTCCACGGGGCCGAGGGGCCGGCCGGCGATGCTCGAGGGCGCCAGGGTGAGGTCCACCTCGCCCTCCAGCGTCTCCAGGCGGGTGCCGCCGCCGCGCACGCGCAGGTCTCCCGCGAGCTCCGTCCGTGGTCCGCCGCCCAGCAGCGTCGCGAGGTCCACGCCGCGCACGCGAGCGGTGAGGCCCTCGGTGTGCAGCCGGGCCACGTCCAGCGAGCCTTCCACCCCAGCGGAGCCACCCGCGGCCTCGCCCTCCAGCGCCACCCGAAGCGTGTCGCCCGCCAGGGCCACGGTGCCCGAGAGGGTGAGGGGGACGGCGAGGGGGTACTCGGGGACGAGGGTACGCGCCAGCTCTGGAGTGAGGCGCAGCACCTCCACCTCCGCGCGCGATTGTCCCTCGCCCTCCAGCGCTCCGCGTCCCTTCAGCTCCAGCCCGGGGGCGGAGAGCGCCACGTCCGCGGCCAGGGAGCCGTTCTCCCCTCCGCCCTTCAGCGACAGGCGCACCGGGCCCTCCAGGGGGCGGGCCAGGCTGGAGGTGGTCTCCAGCGTCACGGCGAGCTTCTCGGTGGCGGCCTCGTAGGAGGCCTCGCCGGTGGCGTCCACCGCCTCCAGTCGCACCTCGCGTGTGCCAGACTCCTCTTCGGCGGTGTAGTCCACGGAGCCATCCGACAGGGCGAGGCCGCGCACCGAGAGGGCGAAGGAGCCGGGGCCGGTGTCGGGTTTCTCGGGCTGGGGCTGCTTCAGCGCGAGGGCTCGGGTGAGGTTGAGGCCGCGTGTGTCCTGGTGGAGGTAGAGGTGCGGCTGCTCCACCCGGACGGAGTGGAGCTTCACGTGCTGGCGCAGCAGGGGAGCGAGCGCCACCTCGGCCTCCACCCGCTCCACCTCGGCCACCAGCTCCCCCTCGGGGTCATACAGCTTCAGTCCGGTGAGGGTGACGGAGCTCAGGCTCAGCTCCAGTCCCTCCAACTCCACCCGGCCCGCCAGCAGCGTGTTCGCCTGCTCGAGCAGCAGGGCACGCACGCGGGCCTCTCCGGCGGGCCCCGTCAGGTAGACGAGCGCCCCGGCCACGGTCACAAGGAAGAGGACCAGCAGGGCGAGCAGGCCCCGGCGTAGCCAGCGAGTCGTCAAAACGCCTCCCCAATCGACAGGAAGAAGGTGCAGAGACCCTCGGGGGAACCCGCATATTCCTGTCGCGTGTCTTTCCGGCCCAGGCCGAAGCAGTCCTTGAAGCCTCCGACGGAGAAGTACTGGCCGGTCGTCGGGTTGAGGACGGGGAGGGGGGCGCCGATGTTCAACCGGCGGGCGATGTCCAGTCGGATGGGCCCCACCACGGTGAGGTAGCGCAGGCCGAGGCCCACCGCCTGGTAGTGGTGGTTTCCAAAGAGGCGGCTGAACTCCTGCTCCGCGCCTGCCTGGGGCCCGAGGAAGATCGGGCCGGGGCCGACCAGGCCGGAGTCGTGGAAGGCGGCGAGCACCAGGTCTCCTCCCAGCCGGACGCGCAGCTCCACGGAGCTCTCGAGGAGGCTGTTTCCTCCGATGGGGAGGTAGTCGTAGTCCTCCGGGCCGAGTGGATTGCTCACCCGGGGGACGGCGAGCCGCGGCGAGAGCTGCCGGCTGTTGAACCCGCGCATGGAGGCACCGCCGCCGGAGAAGAAGCGGTTGACGATGGGGCTGTCCTCGTTCGCCGGGGTGAGGAGCGTGCCCAGGCGCACGCGTGCCGCCACGGTGAAGCGCTCGCCCGGGCCGAACGAGTGGTAGATGCGCAGGTCCGGGAGGATCCGCAGGAAGGTGAAGTCGCCCAGGAGGAAGGCGCCGCCTTCCTGGAGCGAGAGCGCGGCGTAGAAGCCGCGGCTCGGCGCGAGCGCGTCATTGCGCCGGTCCCACTCCACCACCTGCTCCAGGAAGCTCAGGGAGATGTTGCACTGCCGGTCCGTCACTTCCCTGTCCTGACAGCCGAGGATGAGGGTGGGGACCTCGGGCTGATCGAACCCCGGCCCTCCTCCCTCTGTCTGGGTGGTGAGCCGGTACAGCTCCAGGTTGTAGGCGGGGAAGAAGGTGAGGTCCGGGTGGGGCTGCCAGGCGAGGCCTCCGCGGAAGCGCCCGCCGATGAAGTCATAGGCCTGCTCCAGGCCGCGCTCCGCGGTGAGGGAGCTCTGCAGCCGCAGGTCGGGCCGCTTCAGCAGGTTGTAGAGGAAGCGGGGCTGTTCGAACTGGGTGGAGAACTCGAAGATGAGGCCATGCGGGGTGGTGTCGCTCTCATCGAAGGCGGCGGTGATGTTGGGGATGAAGGCGTAGCCCAGGCGAGCGCCCACGGTGAGCTGGCGCAGGTCTCCGAGGAAGTTGCGGTCCGTCCACTCTGCGAGCACGCGCACTTCCTGTCGAGCCACGTCCACGCCCAAGCCGCCGCCGAGGCGGATGGAGCGGAAGGGGGCCTCGCGCACGTCCACCACCACCGGCACGGTGCCTGTCTCCCTGTCCGGTGCCCCGCGGCGCACCTGCACCGCGCCGAAGACGCCCATGCGGAAGACGCGGGCCTGCGCCTCGGCCAGTGCCGACTCGCGGTAGTACTCGCCCGGGCGCAGCACACCCTGTACCTGCTCGATGATGCGCCTGGGTGGCACGGTGGGGTTGGCCTCGGTGGCCACGAAGATGCGGCCGAAGCGGTAGCGCGGGCCCGGCTCCACCTCCAGGTCCACCGTTGCTCGCTGGGTCTCCACGTCCACCCTCACCCCGCCGCCCACCTCCGCCTCGGCGTAGCCCAGCTCGCGCAGCCGCTGCAGCACCAGCTCCCTCGTCTCCTCCCAGTCCTCCTCGAGGAAGACGGCGCCCTCCCGGAGCGGCAGCTCCGCCAGCACCCGCGCGCGTTGCTCCGGGGAAAGTGGCCCCAGTCCCTCGACTCGGAGCCCGGCCACGTGGGTGGGCTCTCCCTCGCGCACCTTCACCTGCAGCTTCACGGCTCGAGGGCCCACCTGCTCCACATCGGCGGCGAGCACCTCGGCCTGGTAGTAGCCCTGGGCCTGGTAGTAGCGCTCGATGCGCCGGAGGTCCGCCTGCCACGCGTTGGGGTCGAAGTAGTTCGGCGGGACGAAGGGGTTGATCGGCTCCCACCAGGGCGTCTCGCTGGTGACGATGTGCTCCTTGATGTCGGATTCGGGAAGCTGGCTGGCGCCGCGAATCTTCAGGTCCACCACCTTGGGTTGCTCGGGCCGGGCGCCCGAGGTGGTGGCGCACCCGGTGGCGAGCAGCAGGGCGAGGACCAGGGTGGCGGTCGGGCGGTGCGGAGAGGCGTCCACGAGGAGTGTTCATAGCCCGGAAGTCCTCCGGATGACGCCTCCCATGTGAGGGGCCTCCGACAGCGGACACTCGGTTCGGCCAGGTGGGCGGGCTCTGTCCGCTGGCGTGCGCAGGGGGGAGGCCAGGGGCGTGCATCCCGGTCGGCTCTGAGACAGAGTGTGGCCATGAGTGCATGGCGAATGAGAGGGCTCCTGGGCGCGGCGCTGGTGATGCTCGTCTCCTCCTGCGGGGTGGCGGAGGAGGAGGCGGTGCGGCTCAAGGAGGGCCAGACGTTGGCGGAGCCGGAGCAGCAGCTCGACTACTGCACTACGCTCGGGTGTCCGTACGAGGGGCAGCTCTGCGTGGAGGTGTTCTTCGAGTGGGGCCGCTCGCCGGCGCTATGCCTCTACCCGCGCGCGTGCAACCGGCTGGAGTGCCCCGAGGGCCGCGAGTGCGCCTTCTTCGACGGCTTCCCCGGCCAGGTGAAGTGCATCGAGAAGACGTAGCGGGAGGCGGGCCCGTCGGCGAGTTGGTTCCGAACCTGTCTGGTTGTCAGACAGGTTTGGACAGCGAGTCACGGCGTGCCGGCGTCAGGGCTGCCCTGCTCGCAGGCGTACAGTGCGTTCCACTGATCGCGGCAGGTGTCGAACTGGGTGAGGACGAGCCCCCCGTCCTCCTTGGGGGCGCAGAACCAGGAGTGGTCCGCGCCGCAGCCGTAGGCCTGCAACAGAGGCGTCAGACAGGCCTCGCGCATCGTGCCGATGTCATCCTCGCAGGCGCCCGTGCATCCCTCCAGGTAGTTGCTGGAGGCGGTACACGCGCTCAGCCCGCCGGTGGGCACGGCCTGGAGCTGGCCCTCGCAGTAGCGCTGACAGAGCTGCGTCACGGGCCCCGGCGGCTCGCCCGGACAGGCGAGCCCCAGGGCTCCCAGGCCCAGGCACAGCAGGGGGACGAGCAGACGCGACTTCATCAGCGGCGGGCCGAGGTGGTGAGGAGCCCCAGCCGCTCGGCGGCCGAGCGCGTCTCCTCGGTGGTGAGCAGATCCTCCACGTTCTGGGCGATGCGGTAGGCCCAGTTGGCGTCGTTCATGGAGCCCGGGAGGTTGATGCGATCCCTCGTGCCCAGCACGTCCTGCCAGGGCAGCACGCACAGGTCGCTCCCCGCGTTGAGCGAGGCGGCCAGCATGGCCTGGTGTATCTCGGGGGTGAACTCGCGCGTCACCGGCACGCCGTGGAACTCGGGGTAGACGCGGGCGATGGCATGACGCTCCTCCTCGGAGGCCAGCTCCCACCACTCGGCCACCGGCTCGGTGTCGTGGGTGCCGGTGGTGACGAGCGACACCGCGGGGAAGTCATGCGGGTTGCGGTAGACGTTGTCGTCCCGCTCCCAGCGCAGCACCCGGTAGCCGGGCAGTCCCATGTTCGCGAGCATCTCCCGCACGAAGGGCGGAATCACTCCCAGGTCCTCGGCGACGATGCCGGCGTCCTGGGAGAGCAGGCGGAAGTTCCGCTCGCCCAGCTCCCGCCAGGCGTGCTCGTGGTCCGGGATGAAGCGGCCGGTGGGCGTATGCTCGTCGCGAATCCACTGGCGGAAATAGCCCACCGCGTGGTCCACCCGGCGCAGGTCATAATAGCTGGCCGCCTTGGCCGCGCGGGCCTTGAGCCAGCGGTAGTCGTCCTTCTCCATCTGCGCGAAGTCGAAGTAGGGCAGGCCCCAGTCCTGGCCGGTGGCGGAGAAGGCATCCGGGGGCACCCCCAGGCGCGCATCCCTCCGCAGCACGTCCCGGTGCGCCCACACGTCCGAGCTGTCCTGGCCGATGATGAAGGGCTCGTCCCCGCACAGGAGGATGCCGCGGGCCTTCGCCAGCCCTCGCATCGCGTTCCACTGCACCTCGGCCACCCACTGCAGCCAGGCGTGGTAGCGCACCTCGCGCTCCTGCCTCGCCATCTCCGCGCCCAGCGTGTCCGGGTGCCGGTTTCGCAGCGGCTCCGGCCACTCCCACCACGGCTGCTGGTGCCGTTCCTGGGAGATGGCGGTGTAGAGGGCGTAGCTCTCCAGCCACTCGCCCTGCTGCTGCCTCCAGGCCAGGAACTCCTGCGCCCGCGGGCTGTGGGGCCATTCGGTGCTCTCGAAGTGCTCGTAGCAGCGGCGCAGCGTCGCGCTCTTGAGCGGGAAGACCAGGTCATACCGGACGCGGGGCGCGGCGCGCGCCTCGGCCAGCATGCGCTGGTGCTCCTCGGAGAGCGCCGCCTCGCCGCCGGTCGCGTGGAACTCGGGCAGCATCTCCAGGTTGATGAAGAGGCTGTTGAGGCCGAAGGCCGAGCGCGTGGCGTAGGGGCTGGGATCGCCCGAGGCCGTGGGCAGGAGGGGCAGCAGCATGAGCAGGCGCTGCCGTGCCGCCTCCATCCAGTGGAAGAGGCCGTCGAGCCCGCCGAAGTCACCGATGCCGAAATCGGTCTTCGAACGGATGGAGAACAGGGGCAGGAGGAGACCGGAGATACGCCCAGTGGTGACCATGGTTCGCGCACAATGCACCACGTCACCGCCGCTGTGAACTCCTCTACCGCGTCAACGGGCCGCTCGCCGTTCGCCCGCCCTCCGGGGAGCGCCGCGGGCCCCCGGCCCCACTCCGGGCCTTGACGGCGAGAGGGGCCGCCGGCATTCCCCGGGGGTGTCTCTTCCCGTGTCCTTCTATGCGCGCCCCGCGCTCACCGTGGCCCGCGAGCTGCTGGGTGCCCGGCTCGTGGTGGAGGAGGGGGGTTGGCGACGCGTGGTCCGCATCGTGGAGACGGAGGCCTACGTGGGCGAGCATGACCTGGCCTGCCATGCCTCCAAGGGCCTCACCCCCCGGACGGAGGTGCTCTTCGGTCCCCCGGGGCGGGCCTACGTCTACCTCATCTATGGAATGCACCACTGCTTCAACGTGGTGACGGACGCCGAGGGGGTGGGGGCGGCGGTGCTGGTGCGGGGGGGCGAGCCGCTGGAGGGGTTGCCTCCGGGCGTGCGCACGGACGGCCCGGGGCGACTGTGCCGGGCGCTGGGGCTGAGCCTGGCCCACAACCGGAGGGAGCTGCGGGGCCACGGGTTGTACCTCGAGGAGGGGGAGCCGGTGTCGGAGGCTTGGGTACAGCGGGGCCCCCGGGTGGGGGTGGAGTACGCCGGGGAGTGGGCCCGGGCCCCCTATCGGTTATGGATTCGAGACAGTCGACACGTGAGCCGTCCTCCTGGGCGCGGGTTCCGCGAGCGCCCTTGACGTGGGACGCCCTGACTGGGAGGTTGCGCCCCCAAATGTCCGACGAGGCCGTCAGGGAAGAGGACAGGCAGTTGGTGGCGCGAGCCCAGGCCGGTGACATCGAGGCCTTCGAGGCGCTGGTGGAGGCCCACCGGGACAAGGTGTACGGGCTGGCGCTGCGGATGACCCGCTCCGAGGCGGACGCGGCTGAAATCACCCAGGACACCTTTCTGTCCGCCTACCAACACCTCTCCGAGTTTCGCGGGGACGCGGCCTTCGGCTCCTGGGCGTACCGGATCGCCGCCAACCACGCGCTGATGCGGCTGCGGCACCGCCGGGTGGTCGAGGCGGCCGAGGAGGAGATCCAGGGCCCCGCGTTCACCGAGCGGGGGAGTCTGGCCGAGTACCCCGCCCAGGACTGGAGCCGCTCCGCCGAGGGCAAGGTGCTGGACGCCGAGCTGCGACGGGCCATCCAGGAGGCCTCGGATCACCTTCCCGAGGGATACCGGGAAGTGTTCCTCTTGAAAGACGTGGAGGGCCTCAGTTACGAACAGATTGCGGAGGTGACGGGGGACTCGGTTCCTGCCATCAAGAGCCGGCTGCACCGGGCTCGCCTCGCCCTGCGCGAGGCCATCGACCGGTTCTACAATCGGGGCAACGAGGTCGGGTGAAACCCGCGGAGGGGGTTGGGCATCTTCATGGGTAAGAGGCAAGGCCGGGGCCGAGGTCCGGATGTATACATGTGAAGACACCATCAACCTTCTGCTGGACTACCTCGACGGCGAGATGCCGCTCGAGGAAGCGAAGCATTTGAAGGAGCACCTCTCCGGCTGCGCGCCCTGCATCGACTTCCTGCGCACCTACCGGGCGACGCCGGGCCTGTGCCGCCGCGCGTTGGCCGAGAAGATGCCGCAGGAGGTCTCGACGAAGCTGATGGAGTTCCTCCGCACCCGCATCAAGTCCGCCTCGTGAAGCTCAACCTCAAGACGTTGTCGTTGCCGGAGCTGGAGCTGGCGCTGGCTCCGGCGGAGCCCTCGCCCACCGCGGTGCGCAAGGTGTTCGCCGCCGTACATGCCCACGGGGCCTCCTCGGTGGAGGATGTGTGCCAGAGGCCCCAGGTGCCGCGGCGCGTCGCGGACCTGCTGCGGCAGAGCGCGGAGCTGACCCGGCTGGAGGTGGTGGAGCGGCGGCAGGCCGAGGACGGCTTCACCAAGTACCTCTTCGACTCGCCCCTCGGGGGCCGGGTGGAGGCGGTGCGCATCCCCATCTTCGACCACAAGTACGTGGTGTGCGTCTCCAGTCAGGTGGGGTGCGCGCTGGCGTGCGACTTCTGCATGACGGGGAAGCTGGGCTTCAAGCGCAACCTGCGCACCTGGGAGATATTGGATCAGGTGGCGCAGATTCGCGCGGAGGCGGACCGGCCGGTGCGCGGCGTCGTCTTCATGGGCATGGGCGAGCCGCTCCTCAACTACGCGGAGACGATTCGCGCGGCGCGGATTCTCTCCCACCCGGCGGGGTACGCCATCTCCGGCACGGCGATTACCTTCTCCACCGCGGGGATGGTGCCGGCCATCCGTCGCTACGTGCGAGAGGGGCACCCCTACCGGCTGGCCTTCTCGGTGACGAGCGCCATTCCGGAGAAGCGGGCCCAGGTGCTCCCCATCGAAAGGGCGCACCCGCTGCCGGAGCTGGTGGACGCCATCCGCGAGTACGCGCGGGTGCGGCGCGAGCGGGCGATGATCGCCTATGTCTCCATCAGCGGCTTCAACCTGGAGCGGGAGGACGCGCTCGCGCTGAAGGAGACGTTCGAGGGCATCCCCATCAAGGTGGACCTCATCGACGTGACGGACCCGACGGGGAAGTACCTGCCGCCAACGCCCGAGGAGCTGAAGGCCTTCAGGGACCACCTGCAGGTGTTGGGGGCGCCCATCGCCCGGCGCTACTCGGGGGGGAAGGAGATTGGAGCGGCGTGCGGGACGCTGGCGGCTTCACAGTATGGCGGCGTGGTGGTGCCACCGCCGGAGGCCGCCGGGTAGTCTACACGGCATGGTCGAGTACCTCGACGAGCTGATACGCGGCATCGGGATGCTGGGGCTGCTGGTGCTGGGGCTGGCGGCGGCGCTGGAGTATGTGGTGCCGCCGTTTCCCGGGGACACCATCACGCTCATGGGCGGGGTGTACGCGGTGCGTGGCGAGCACCCGTGGCCCCTTGTCTTCCTGGTGGTGGTGGCCGGTAGCCTGCTGGGGGCGCTCATCAACTACCAGATAGGGCGCTGGCTGGTGGGGCGCTTCGAGCACCGGCCGGACGTGCCCTTCTTCGGGATTACCCACGCGAGGTTGACGGCGGTGCAGGGGCAGATGCGGCACCGAGGCCCGTGGCTGCTGCTGGCCAACCGCTTCATCCCGGGCGTGCGAGGGCTCATCTTCGTGGCGGCGGGGGCGGCGCACATGCCGCGCGGCAACGCGCTCATCCTGGGCGGGCTGTCGGCGATGGTACACACCGGGCTGGTGCTGGGCCTGGGGGCGGCGGTGGGCGGCAACCTGGAGCGCCTGGAGGCGCTGATGTGGCGCTACCAGCGCGCGGTGCTGGGGCTGGTGCTCGTCGGCGTGGTGGCGGTGGTGGTGCGGGCGCTGGCCAGGCGGAAGACTCCGTTCACCTAGGACGGAGTCCCCTCTCGCCTGGACGCGCGAGCCGCTAGGACTCGCGCTGCTGATCGAACCACTTCGGGCCGTCCTCGGCCGGGGGCGCCTCCGCCACCTCCGGCTTCTCGGTGAGCCCCATGCGCTCCTTCCAGCGGTGGACCACGTCGATGCCTTGCTTCTTGCGCCTGGCCAGGTGCTTGAACCAGCGCTCGTCCATCTGCGTCAGCTCGATGTAGTTGCCGTCCGGATCCTTGATGGCCGTCATCCGGATGAAGTCCTCGGCCTGCATCGGCGGGTACGTCACCTCCACGCCGCGCTCGCGCAGGGCCTTCACCAGGCTGTCCAGGTCGAACACGGTGAAGGCGAACTTCACCTGCCCATGCCCCGTCTGCCCCACGCGTGCTCCCCGATCCAGGTGCTTCTGGGGCTCGGGGAAGATGGCGAAGTGGATGTCGCCGATCTCACAGGCGTAGTGTACGTCCGAGTCGGGGTGGATCTCCTCTTCCAGCGGGAGCCCCAGCTTGTCTCGGTAGAACTCGGCCAGGCGGCGGGGATCCCTCGAGACCAGGACGATCGCCGAGAAGAACTCCAACTTCTCCATGCTCGTGGTGGATGGCGCGCTCATACGGGGATTGCCTCGATGATTGACAGGCCCGAAGGGGTGGGAATCACCCGCTCGAGCGACAGGTGGTTGTCCGCAAGGAGTTGCTTCAGCTCGACCTCGGTGCGCTCCTGACCTCCGCACATCACCATCATCTCCAGGTCGAGCAACTTTCCATGGGAGGGGGTGTTCCCCGTGGGGAGCACGTACTCGATGATGAGCAACCGGGCCCGCGGAGCGAGCTGGGCCCGACAGGCGCGCAGCAGCTTTCCGGCCGCCTCATCGTTCCAGTCATGCAGGATGTGCTTGAGCAGGTAGGCATCTCCGCCGGAGGGGACCGTCTCGAAGAAGCTCCCGCTCTGGTACTCCACGCGCTCTTCGAGGTTCGCCTCCTTCATCCGCTGGCGGGCCTTCTCCAGCGCCGGCTCCCGGTCGAAGAGCACCCCCTTCAGTGAGGGAGAGGCCTCGAGGACTCGTTGCAGCAGGGCGCCCGTGCCGCCGCCCACGTCCACCACCCGCTGGAAGCCCGAGAAATCATAGCTCTTCACGATGGCGCCAATGGACAGCGAGGACAGCTCGGCCATCGCCGTGTTGAAGCAGTGGCTGGCCTCGGGCTCCCGCTCCAGGTAGTCGAACAGCGGGCTGCCACGCGTGGCCTCGAAGGCCGTCTGCTCGCTGCGGACGCTCTCCATCAGCGAGCCCCAGGCCTCCCAATGCCAGCGTTCTCCCTGCATCAACGCCCAGTGGTGCAGGGAGTTGGGGCGATCCGTGCGCAGCAGCTCGGCCATGGGGGTGAGCCCGAACCGGCCGGGCTCCTCCTCCTGGAACACCCCGAGCATGGCCAGCGCCCGCAGCAACCGCTCCGTGCTCCGGGGCGCGGTGCCGGCCCGGCTTGCCAGCTCCTCCACCTCCAGCGGCCCCTCTGCCAGCAGATCCGCGAACCGCAGTCTGGCCGCGGCATGAAGGGCCTGGGTGATCCACGCCCCGCCAATGAGCTGCAACATGGCCGCCTGGGGGCTGCTCCGGCGTTCACCCATGGCGAACTCCTGTCATCGATGAATGGGGGGGAAACGGAGGGGAGGAGGATGAATGTATGGGTCGCGACTAGCTGAGCTGACGCTGGATGGCGCCCATGTCCAGCCAGGCGTTCTCGCGGCTGATGCGGCCATCCTTCACCTCGAAGATGTGCATCAGTCGGAACGTCACGGGACGGTTCTTGCCCTCCATCCCGAAGGGCCGGCCCACCGCGCGGCACTCGAACATCGCGTCGTCGACCACGAAGTTCGGCCCGTGCATGCGGCGCAGCGGCGTCACCTTCTCCGTTACCAGATCGCTGAAGAGCTGCTTATAGAACCCGGCCGCGGCCTGCTTGCCGTGGAGATGGTCCGGCATTCCTCCCACGTCGAACACGATGTCGTCCGTGTAGGTCTCCAGAATGGCGGGGATGTCCATCGCCCCCTCTGCCCGGTAGTGCTCATCGATGATGCGATCCAGCTCCGCGGGGGTCAGCGCCTTCTCCATGTATCATCTCCGTGATGCAGGGGAGCCGCGGATGCTAGATGAGTACCGTGAAACTTTTCAAGCACATCTCCTCATGGATTCCAAGAAGACGGGAGAACTCGGGGTGACGCGCGGGTGACGCTCGAATGGCCCCCGTCGGGTTTCCAAGGCGACGCTCCGCGTCATCGCGACGGGGTCAATGGGTGAGGTAGACTCCCGACCCATCTCTCGCTTCGTGGATGAGGCGATGCCCGGGCGCCTCGCGGTGGGGAGACGCGGGCGGGTCTCGCCAGAACCGCCCGACCTCCCGATCTTGACGGAGTAATCGGAGTGATGGATTCTGGTACTTGTGAAAAAGCCGCGCGGAGTGCCACCTGGTGGCCTCCTGCCTGACGGGGAGATCCTGTGCTGAAGAAAGTCTTGATTGTGCTCGGTGGAGTACTGGGCCTGCTGGTGGTGGCCGTTGGTGGCTTGTTCTTCAAGGCCAACTCCAAGCTGTCGTCGCCGGCGGAGGCTCCCACGCCGCCGATCAAGGCCGCGACGACGCCCGAGGCCATTGCCCGAGGTGAGCACATCTTCAAGAACGTGTGCTACGACTGTCACGTTCAGGACAGCTCGGGTCGCGCGGCGGGTGGCGTCATGCTGGACCTGCCCAAGCCCTTCGGCCCCGTCCATACGGCGAACCTGACCGCGCACCCGACGGCGGGCGCCAAGGCCCTGTCGGACGAGCAGATCGCCCGGGCCGTCCGCTTCGGCGTTCGCAGGGATGGCAAGCGGATGGTGACGATGCCGGTCTTCGGCATGTCCGACGACGATCTGTCGGCGGTCATCGGCTTCATGCGTACGGATGATCCGCTCTTCGTTCCGGATGAGCGTGTTCAGCCCCCTCCTCCGGAGACCCTGAGCCCGGTGGGCAAGCTCGCGCTCGGCATGGGGATTGCGCCGGTTGCCACGTGGCCGGCCTCCGGCATCCAGGCTCCTCCCAAGGGCGCCACCGTGGAGTACGGCGCCTACCTGGCCAACGAGGTCTACGTGTGCGCCGAGTGCCACACGCCGGGTGTGGATGGGGCGAAGGCCCGCGGGCCGGATGCCTTCAAGGGTGGCTTCAAGTTCGTGGACACCCCGGAGGGTGGTATCTACTCCACCAACATCACCTTCCACGAGACGGGTCTGGCCGGCTACACCCTGGAGGACTTCTCCCGGGCGATGCGTGACGGCATCACCCGTGATGGCTTCGTCCTGCGGGCTCCGATGATGCGGATCCGGGGCCTGGACGACGTGGACGCGGAGGCGCTCTTCCTCTTCCTGCAGAGCCTGCCCAAGGCCGAGAGCCGCCTGCCCGAGGACGCCGCGCCCCGCGTGAAGGCCGCGCCCCAGGAGGATCCCTCCCACCTCTTCTCCAGCCTTGGCTGCCAGCACTGCCACGGCGAGGGCGCCAAGTACCGCGGCCTGCTGAAGAATGCCCGCGGCAAGTCCTCCGAGGAGGTCGCCCGGTGGATTCGCAACCCCGAGACCATCATCCCCGGAACCCAGATGCCCACCTACGAGCAGTTGATCGACGAGGGGCAGGCGAAGTCGCTGGCCGAGTGGGTGCAGGCTCAGGCCGCCAACATCCCGTAACGTCACCCGCCGGGTCTGGCCTCCAGGCTCTCGAGAGAGACCGTATTCATGGATCGAGCATTCTTGTTGAGGGGCGCGCTGTGCGCGCTCCTGCTTCCAACCCTCGCGTGCGACCTCCTCGCGGTGAGTGACTCCGAGAACGTCGCGGGTCGAGGCTCCAAGGTCTTCGACCCGTATCAGGCGTCGGCCTCGGGAGCCATCCGACTCAGCCTCCAGCAGTTCAACGGCTGCGCCGTCATGCCCAACGGGCAGATGGCGGCGAAGAACTCGACTCCCATCCCCTATCCGGACAACTGCCCGTTGTTGCTGTCCGGCCTCGCCGAGCCCTCGGAGACGCTCGTTCCCCCCACGGGCACGCTCAAGCTCCAGGCGGACACGACGTACTTCCTCAACCAGTTCACCATCACCGACTCCATCGTCGACGAGCACACGGACCCCGCGAACCTCACCGAGGCCCTCGCGTGGATCAAGACGCAGTCGCGCTTCAAGAGCCTGGACTGGGGCAACCTCGCCCAGGTGTCGGACGAGTGGAAGTTCGTCCCTGGCGTGGCCGGCGCCACGCATGACTCCTGGGCGCGGCAGGTCCTCTTCGACAACGCGAACTGGCGCGCCCGGGAGGACGACTCCTTCACCATCGAGGTGCTCGACTCCGAGGGGCAGGTTCGCGGCTCGCCGGTGACGTACGCGCGTTCCGAGTTCGTCGCCGACTCCTGGTCCGCCGGTCACTCGCGCATCATGTGGCGCGTGGAGCGGGTGCTGCCGCCGCGCTTCCCCGGTGACAACGAGGTACGTCCCATTCCCCAGCTCCCGGGCTGGCCGCCGGCCCCGCCCGTGTTCCGCACCATGGTGCGGTTGGATCTGGTCGGCAGCACCAACCCCTTCAAGACGTTCCGCATCCCCACCCTGCACGGTGACGGCGCCCTCCGGGTGACGTGGAGCCAGATGCCGGATGAGCCCTTCTACTTCCCGGTGACCTTCGTCCAGCAGGCGGACCTGCCGCCCACCTGCCTGGATGATGCGGGCAACGCCACGCCGTGCGGCTTCGGCCTGGAGCCGCGTCTGCGCTTCTCCGAGCCGGCCAACGGCAAGGGCTACTACGAGCCGGGCGAGGAGGTGCATATGTTCGTCGACATCCGCGACAACGACGGCAACCGCCTGCACTCGCCGGAGCAACTGCCCAGCGGCAACGAGGTGGTGACGGATCGCGCCAACGGGCTGATCTACGCGCTCATCCCCTACCTGGACGCCATCATGGAGTACGACATGGTGCCCGCGGTGCAGGTCGCCGGACCGCTGCAAAAGATGAACGTGCGGAGTGATCCGACCCAGCCGAGTCCCTACTTCGGTCCCAACGTCTTCTATTCGCTGGCGGACGAGCCGGCCACGGTGCGCCTGCCCACGGGCATGCACTTCATGAAGTGGCCGACTCGCGCCACGCGCAAGCTGCCGGCGGACGCCGAGCCGGGCACCTACGTCGCCCTCATCAAGACCAACCGCTACTTCCTCGGTGAGCGCACCGCGAAGACCGCTCCCTTCTTCTTCCAGGTCGGTCAGAAGGAGCGCACCTCCTACCCGGGCAACGTGGGCAACTGTCAGCTCTGCCACCGCGGCGTGCTCTCCCTGGACAACCTCCGCCATGGCCTCTCGGTGGACCATGTGGAGAGCTGCAAGGTGTGCCACATGTTCAACAACGACCTGTACAACCGGTCGCAGGAGTTCGTTCACAAGATCCACATGACCTCCGCGAACTACCCGGTGAACAAGGCGGACTGCACCATGTGCCACCTGACGCGCGCGAGCACGCTGCGGCCGAGCATCACCCAGTGCGCCTCGTGCCATCCGTCCGCGCACGACAACCAGTACTTCCAGGCGAAGTTCTCCAACACGGGTGAGCCCTCGCGCTTCGGCAACTGCGCACAGGCCTGCCACGTGGACACCGTGCCGAAGAACCACATCCTTCCCGCCAACTGAGCTCCGGAGAACCAGCCATGAATCGAGCCGCTCGCTATGGCGCCTTTCTGGGAGCCCTGTTGCTGGGGGTCTCCTGCGGTCCCGACGGCCTGACGCCGTCGGAGTCCGACTTCTTCCCCACGCCGGAGTACACCAACGTCGATCCCGGCACCGTGACGACCATGGTCTCGGGGTTCTCGTGGGATCCCGAAGCCTTCTTCATGCACCTGGCCACCTGCGGAGGACCGGCGTGTCCCATCCCGCCGTTCCTGCTCGACGAGAGCCCGCTGTACCTGCGCTCCGCGGTGCAGGGGGCGACGATCGCCGCGTTCGATCCCACGCTGGGTCGGCCCGCGGTGGATCCGGTGGCGGCGGATGACCTCGGCCTGTGGACGATTCCGGCCGTCCCCAGCCGGAGTGACGTGCCCTACTTCGTCACCGCGCTGCCCACGGGCTCGCTGACCAATGAGCCCATCGGCCCGCCGTGGCCGCAGGTCCCGCAGGGCGGCTACCTGCCGACGGTGACGCTGCGCCCGGTGGTGACGCACAACAGCGTGTGCGCCGTCCAGGAGGCGGGCAACCTGAGCACCGTGGGCATCCTGGAAGCGGTGGCCAAGTACCTGACCGTCTCGGGGACGCCCACCACCGTGGCGGACTTCGTGGATCCGGCCAGGTTCGCGAACGTGGTGGTGTTCTGGCTCTTCCAGCCGGGCTCGCCGCTGCTGCGAGTGCCGGCGGATGGGACCACCATCGAAGCCTCCGCGGGGCAGGTGCTCCACCTGGAGTGGGCGCCGCCGGGTACGCCGCCGGACACGCTCCGCTCCACGCGTGGCTTCATGGTGTCCGATGGCGCGGCGGTGAGCCCCCTGGGCATCTCCGTGGTGCTGCTGCCGGCGGCGGCGGATCTGCCGCCGGTCATCACCTACGCGGTGAAGGATCCCACCGAGGACGAGACCCTCTCCCGGCCCTGGTTCTTCCCTCCCATCCAGGCTCCGCCCACACCGGGCGTGGTGAACTTCTCGGGCACCCAGCTCTGGCGCGCGGATGAGCCCAACGGGCCTCCTGGACCCCCGCCGCCCTATCTCTGCCTCCCGCTCCAGTAGTCGGAGGACGGCAGTCGAGAGCCTTCATCGGGTATTCCTCCCCGGTGAGGGCTCTTCCGTTTCTTGCATGAGGGCTCGGGCCCGCGCGCGCGGCCTTCCGTGATTCACCATGAGTGTCATTGCGTGGCACTGAAGGTGCTCGTCCGGCTGGCGCGGTCCCGATTCTTCATCCTGCAAGTCATAAGAGCTGCTGGTTGATTGGAGAAGTTTGAGTCGCCGGATTCCACCGAGCCCGCTCGTAGGGTGAGTGGGCTCCAGGGTCCTGCATCCCGCATGCTACGCCCCGGGCGCGCTGAGGCCGCAGGTGCCTGCGTTGCGCTCATGGGGCCGTCAGACGGTGGCAATTCTCTTTTTCTTGGCATTCATGTATACCGGAAAATGCCGAGAAGCCAATCCGGGGGATTGTATTAGGAGGGCGTATGACCACGGTTGCTACCGGAAGAGGGCAGCGCTGGGTGGCAGGGGCGATGCCCCTGGCCGCCGCGGATCCACTCGCGGTGGCGGACGGGCTGGGTGTGCCCTCCATCTATTGGGAGCAGCCGCAGAAGGAGCTGGCGGTCGCGGGGTGGGGTGAACTCGAGGTCGTGGAGGCGCGGGACGAGGAGGAGGTGGGGGAAGTACTGGAGAGGCTCGCCGCGCCGTTGGACGTAAAGTGGTTGGGAGAGATGCCCGCGGGGCTGCCCGGCCCCTGGTTCGGAGGCATGCGCTTCGAGGCCACGACCGCCGCCGAGGAGGGTTGGGAGCTGCATGGCCTGGCGCGCTGGACGCTGCCGGAGCTGCTCGTGTGGCGCATGGGTGAGAGGGCCGGGGTGGTGGCCTTCGCGCGGGAAGGGGAGGGGGCGGAGGCACGGGTGAAGGCCCTGCTGGAGCAGGTACGCGCGAAACTCCCCACCGGCTACCGCCACTCGCGGGGCGGGCCGGTCGCGTTGCGGCTCTCGTCCTCGCGTGAGGACTTCGAGGCCCGGGTGGAGCGAGCCCTGCGGGAGCTCTCCTCCGGGGAGCTGAAGAAGGTGGTGCTGGCGAGGGCGGTGGAGGCGGAGGGGCCGGCCCCCTTCGAGCTGGTGGAGGTGCTGGCCCGCCTGCGCGAGCACAACCCGCGCTGCGTCACCTTCCTGTTCCGGGTGCCGGGAGGGGCGGCCTTCCTGGGCGCCACGCCGGAGACGCTGTGCCGGGTGGAGGGGCAGCGGCTGGAGACGGAGGCCATGGCTGGCAGCGCCGCGCCGGCGCAGGCCGAGGGGCTGGGCTCGTGCGACAAGGACCACGTGGAGCATGACGTGGTGGTGCGCTACATCATCTCGGCGCTGCAGCCGCTGGCCGAGAGGGTTGCCGCGGACGGAGAGCGCGCGCTCGTCAGGTTGAGGAACGTGGTGCATCTGCGCACGGGGATCCGCGCCGAGCTGCGCAAGGGCGTGGGGCCGGCCCGGGTGCTGGCGGCGCTGCACCCGACGCCCGCGGTGGGAGGCGTGCCGCGCGCGCGCGCCCTGGAGTTCCTGCGGGAGCACGAGGCGTTGGATCGCGGCTGGTACGCGGGGCCGGTGGGGTGGATGGGGCCGGACGGAGCGCACCTGGTGGTGGCGCTGCGCTCGGCGCTGGTGCGGGGCGAGCGCGCCCGACTCTTCGTGGGGGCCGGAATCGTCGAGGGTTCCATCCCGGAGGCCGAGTGGCGGGAGACCGAAATCAAGAGCCTGGCGATGCTCCGGGCGCTCGGAGGCGAGGATGTCCGACGCGAACCTTAATCAGCTCTGGGCGAGGGCCATTCTGGAGGAACTGGTGCGCGGAGGCGTCCAGCACGCGGTGGTGTGCCCGGGCTCGCGCTCCTCTCCATTGGCGCTGGCGTGCCTGCGGCTCGAGGGGCTGAAGACGTGGTCCATCATCGACGAGCGCAGCGCCGGCTTCTTCGCGCTGGGCGCGGCGAAGCTCTCGCGCGCCCCGGTGGTGCTGGTGGCCACCAGTGGGACGGCGGGGGCGCACTTCTACCCGGCGGTCATCGAAGCGGCCATGTCGAACGTGCCGCTGGTGGTGCTCACCGCGGATCGCCCGCTGGAGCTGCAGGGGTGGGGGGCGCCGCAGACGGTGTCCCAGTCGCGCTTCTTCGGTGAGTTCTCCCGCTTCTACGCGGACGTGGGGATGCCCGAGGCGAGCGACGTGGCCCTGGTGCACCTGCGCGCCACCGTCTCCCGGGCCGTGGCCATGGCCCGGCGCGCGCCTCGGGGGGCCGTGCAGCTCAACGTCCCCTTCCGCGAGCCGCTGG
>QKJM01000521.1 GCA_003249315.1 Archangium sp. | reverse complement strand
GTTCTTCTACCTGGGCTCGGCCAACCTGGGAGCCGCGCTGCCGGACAACGACACGCTGGCGGCCACGGGCACCTCGGCGGCGGCGGCCACCATGGCGGAGGCCACCGGGGCGGGCTCCACTCCGGCCTTGTGGAGCCTGTCGGTGCTGCTCTTCGTGGGGCTGGGGCGGGCGGGGCGGCTGGTGGACCGGGCCCTGGAGAGCTACTCGGGGCGGCTGGCGAGGACGGCCATGGCCTCGGCCGAGGCGGGACAGCTCACCCGGGCGGTGCGGCAGAACCTGTGGGGCATGTGGCCGCACTTCCTCCTCTTCGGAATGATGACGGCGGGGTGCGCGCTGGTGGGCTTCTTCCTCGGGCCGCTGCTGGAGCGGCTGCCCCTGGGGCTGCTGCGGGGCCTGGCGTGGGCCTACCCGGCCATGGCGCTGGTGGCGGCCTCCACCGCCGCGCGAGGCAGCCACGCCCGGCGTGCCCCCCTCTATGCCGGCGTGGGCGCGGGGGCGGTGCTGGTGACGATGGCGCTGCTGCTGCTGCGGGAGGAGCGATGAGCCAGGCGCCTTCGCTCGGCCCGGGGGTGATGCTGCGCGTCTTCCTGCGCTCGCTCTTCCTGCAGGCCTCGTGGAACCCCCAGGGGATGCAGAACCTGGGGCTGGCCTATGCCGTCTTCCCCGCGCTGAAGCAGCTCTACCCGGAGCGGCAGGCCCAGGAGGCGGCGGTGCGCCGACACCTCGTCTTCTTCAACACCCACCCCTACGTGGCGGCGGCGATCGTCGGCGGGGTGCTCTTCCACGAGCAGCGGATTGCCCGGGGGGAGGAGCAGCCGGAGAAGGTGGTGGCCTTCAAGGCGGCGCTGATGGGGCCGCTGGCGGCGCTGGGGGACGGCTTCTTCTGGCTGTCGCTCAAGCCGGCGGTGGGGGCGCTGTGCGCGGCCCTGGTGCCGGTGCTGGAGGTGTGGGCGGCGGTGCTCTTCATCGTCCTCTACAACCTGGTGCATCTGTGGCTGCGGGCCCGCTTCTACTGGCTGGGGCTGTCGCTGGGAGACAGGTTGGTGGAGGCGGTGGCGCGGGCCAACCTCCCGACCCGGGGGGCCCGGCTCCGGGCCCTGGCGGCGGCCTGTGCCGGCGGGCTGGCCGCCTGGCTGGCGGTGACTTTCGGAATCAACGCGGGCGGGCGGCACACCGTGGCGTTGTCGGCGGGTTGTCTGGCCCTGGGAGTGGCGGCCTACCTCCTGGTGGCTCGTCGGGTTCCCAACTACGTGGTGCTCTACCTCGCCGCGGGACTGGCCTGTGTGGCGGGAGCCTTTCTGTAGAAAGAGGGGAGAAGAGGACGGGCAATGTCGAGTGAGCTCGAAGGGACATTCGAAATCATCAACGCCCTGGGCCTGCACGCCCGGGCGGCGGCGCAGCTGGTCCAGATGGCCAACCGCTACAAGAGCGAGGTGACGCTCGAGTGCGAGGGGCAGAAGGCCAACGCCAAGTCCATCATGGGTGTGCTGATGCTGGCGGCGGCCAAGGGCATGCACGTGAGGGTGCGGTGCCGGGGCGAGGATGCCGAGCCGTGCCTGCGGGAAATCGAAGGGCTCATCGCCAACCGGTTCGGCGAGTCGCAGTGAAGAACAGCGCGCGGCGCAGGGCCGCAGATGAAGAAGGAAACGTGAGCACCCAGGCCACTCCCACACTGAGCTTGAAGGGCATCGGCGTCTCCCCGGGCGTGGCGGTGGGCCACGCCTTCCTCCTGGATCGCAAGCGGGTACGCACACCCAAGCTGCGGCTGGCCGAGGCGGAGGTCAACCCGGAGCGGATGCGGCTGAAGGCGGCGCTGGAGCTGTCGGATCGCCAGCTCCAGGAGCTCAAGGACCAGATGTGCAAGACGGAGGGCCCCGAGCACGCCCTCATCCTCGAGGCCCACCGGCTGATGCTCCATGATCCCATGTTCGTGGACGAGGTGAGCCGGCTGATCGTCGAGGACCGCATCAACGCGGAGTGGGCGGTGCGGCGGGTGGCGCGCAAGCTCAAGCACCTCTTCGACAACATCCCCGACGAGTACTTCCGCGAGCGGCGCTCGGACGTGGAGTACGTGGCGGACCGGGTGGTGCGCAACCTGATGGGGCAGGTGGTGGACGAGGAGGTGGAGGTGCCCGCCCACTCGGTGGTGGTGGCGCATGACCTGTCGCCCGCGGACGTGGCGATGATGGCGCGCAGCGGCCGGGTGGTGGGCTTCGCCACGGACCTGGGCGGGCAGACGAGCCACACGGCCATCGTCGCCCGCGCGCGCACCCTCCCGGCGGTGGTGGGGGCGGGGAAGGCCAGCGAGCAGATTTCTCCGGGCGACCTGGTGGCGCTGGACGGCACGCGGGGCCTCATCCTCGTCAACCCCACGGACGACCAGCTCGCGCTCTTCCACGAGACGATGCAGCGCTACCAGGAGCAGGAGGAGCGCGCGCTGGCCACGAAGGATCTGCCAGCGGAGAGCACCGACGGCTCCCGGATACGCCTGGTGGGGAACATGGAGTTCCCCGAGGAGATAGCGTCGCTGCTGGCGCACGGGGCGGAGGGCATCGGCCTGTACCGCACCGAGTTCATGTTCCTGGACAGGAAGAGCCCACCGGGGGAGGAGGAGCAGTACCGGGCGTACCGGCAGGTGCTGGAGACGATGGGCGGGAGGCCCGTCACCATCCGCACGCTGGACCTGGGCGGGGACAAGATGCCGGGCCGGGGCAAGCACGAGAAGGAGCCCAACCCGGCCATGGGCCTGAGGGCCATCCGCTACTGCCTGGCGAACCGGGAGCTGTTCCGGGTGCAGCTCCGGGCCCTGCTGCGGGCGAGCGCGCACGGCAACCTGCGGATGATGTTCCCCCTCATCTGCGGGATGAGCGAGCTGCGCGAGGCGCGCAGCGAGCTGGAGGCGTGCCGCACCGAGCTGGGCCGCGCGGGAGTGCCCATCGGCAAGCGCTTCCCGGTGGGCATCATGGTGGAGACGCCGAGCGCGGCGTTGATCGCCGACCGGCTGGCGGAGGAGGCGGACTTCTTCTCGGTGGGGACGAATGACCTCATCCAGTACTCGCTGGCGATAGACAGACAGAACCGGGAGGTGGCCTACCTCTACAAGCCGCTGCACCTCTCGGTGCTGCGCACGCTGACGAGCGTGGTGGAGGCGGCGCGCACGGCGGGGATTCCGGTGTCCATGTGCGGGGAGATGGCGGGAGATCCGGTGTACGCGCTGGCGCTGCTGGCGCTGGGCTTCGACGAGCTGTCGATGACGGCGGGGCAGATTCCGACGGTGAAGGCCATCATCCGCCAGGCGAGCCGGGCGGAGGCGCGGGAGCTGCTGAGCACGGCGATGGCGCTCACCACGGCGGAGGAGATAGAGCGCTACATCCGCATGGAGATGGAGCGACGCTTCCGGGGCGAGGTGGGCCCGTTCTGAGCGCGGGCCCGCTTCTCTCCTACTCCCCGAGCTCTATCTTCTCCTCGACGTCGGCGTCGGTGAGGACGGGGTTGGGGAGGGTGTTGAGGGTGGCCTTGAGGAGACGGAAGGTGGGGCCGACGTAGGGGGCGACCTCGGGGCCGAGCTCCTGGGTGTACTGCTCGGTGAGCTCCCGGTAGAGGGGATCATCCGAGGCCCAGCTTCCGCCGGCCTCCGCGGCCCAGATCTCCTCGCCGTCGGAGCAGCGCAGGAGCCGGGCGGTGACGGCGGCCTGGACGCCCTGGCCGGCGCGCTCCACGTTGGGGACGAGCCAGAGGATGCCCTCGAGGTTCTCCCCCTCCTCCTCGAGGCCCTCGCCGGCGCAGAGGGCGCGGAAGGTGACGTCTTCCGGCTCGCCGGGGAGGGCGAGGTGGGCCTTGGCGATGAAGTCGCGGTTCTGGTTGACGTAGCGGCGGGCGATGAGGCTCCACAGCTCGCCGAGCGACTGCTGGCCCTCGGGCAGGGGCTGGGTGAGCACGGCGAGGCGCTTCACCTGGTGCCTGTCCACGGCCTCGTAGTCCGGGCGGATACGGCTGTACCTTACGGCGGAGCAGCCGGCCAGCAGCGCGAGTCCCAGCACGAGCACGAGTCGGTTCATCGTCGGTGTCCTCTCTGAGGGAGGGCTGCTTTGTACCTCACCTGGGGAGAGTGCTCCACGCTCTCAGGCCACGTGACGCAGCGGGGAGAGCAGGTCCTCCGAGGTGTGCAGGCAGTCCCCGAGGAAGCGGATGTACGTCACCAGCGCCTGGGCGCCCGCCTCCGCGTAGTCCCGGGCGTACGCCGGCTCGTGGGTGAGGGCCTCCTCCAGCAGCTTCTCGTTGAGGCGCGTGTGGCCCACGTCCACGGCGACGTGCTCGGCGAGGAAGGTGAGTCGCGCCGCCGTCTCCAGGCCGAGCACCCGCTCCACGTGCCCGAGCAGCCGCGCTCCGAAGGTCACCGCCAGGAAGCCGATCTCCCGCTCGATGGCCACCTGTCCCATCGGTCGCGGGCCGGCGATGACCTCATCGTGCAGCCGCCGGTAGGCCTTCATCGTCTCGGTGGGCGGCTGGGAGAGCAGCGCCCGCGCGTCCAGCGGGGGCGTGCGCCGCGCGTTCCAGTGCTCCACCAGGCTGTGCGTGTCCTCCATCGTCATCAGGTGGTGCCCCGCCTCGCTCTTCGCGTGGGTGAGGATCGCCTGTCCGATCGCGTCCATCCCCAGCTCGCGGCACCTCTCGCCCGTGCGGAGGATCCACCCCTCCACCGGCTCGGTGAGGTACGGCGCGCGCGAGAGCCATTCGATGAGGAAGCGCTCCAGCACCGCCGGCTTGATGGAGGGCTCCAGCAGCCGGCGCAGGGCGGGGTCGGTCTCCAGCCGGCTACGAGCGGAGAGGACATGCGGCTCATACAGCTTCTTCAGCAGTTTCATGACATGACTCCTCGTGGGTGGGACTACGACTCGGTGGGGGAGAGGGGACGACCGATGGACTTCTCCGTGAGGTGTTCCAGGAACTCGGGGACGAGGGGGGCGGGGATGATCCACAGGCTGGGCCGCGTCCGTGGGTCGTCATGCAGGCGGGCCGCCGCCGCGTAGTCGCCATCGTCCTCACACAGGTAGACGAAGGCGCTGCGCCCGCGGAGGGCGAACCAGCGACGTGCCTCGTCCAGCAGTGCCACGTAGGCGACACGGCCACACGGGGCGAGCGGGAAGAGACGCGCCGCGTCCAGCAGGCGGAAGAGGTTCGTCCCCGGGTGGCCCAGCTCCAGCACCAGCGCGGCCAGGGGCACGCCCCCACGGCGCGCCACCAGCAGCCGCCGCTCCCGCTCCAGGCCCGCCTCGTGCCACGTCTGCGTCGCCTCGCGCAGCTCCAGCCGCTCGCGGGAGAAGTCCAGCGCCTCCACGTAGCAGGGCGGGCGGGTGCGTGAGATTTCCCGCGCCAGCAGGTCCTTCTCCAGCGAGGTGGCGGGGCCGATGTCCAGCTCCTCCGCGGACTGGCCGCTCGGCTCGTCGCAGGAGGCGTCCATCAGCCGCAGCGGCATCACCAGCGCGTCTGCCCGGCCCTGGGCGAAGCGCAAGTGGGTGCGGGCAATCCAGGGGACGGTGGACTCGCCGTAGCAGAACAGCCAGCGCAGCTCCGGATCTCCCTGGGTGTGCTCCACGGTGCGCAGGTAGGTGTCGCGGAGAATCTGCCCGGGGGCGAGGGGCGCGTCCGGCCGGCCGGGCTTCCGTGCGAGCTGGTGCAGCATCCAGGCGTGGCGGTAGGGCTTGAGGGCGGAGAGAGAGGCCTCCACGCCGCGCTCCGAGGGCCACACCGTCTGACAGACGAGATGGGGGAGTCCGGCCGCGCGCCGTCCCAGCTCGAGGAAGTCGCGGCGGAGCCCGTCGAAGTGGCCCTCCCCGTCGCCGGCCAGGTGGAAGTAGCCGGAGGCGGCATACGCCTCCCACAGCGGCTCGAGCAGCATCTCGCTGGTGCGCGTGGTGGGGCAGAGCGACTGGGAGACGAGACGCATCCACCGCAGCCGCTCCTCTTCCGAGCGAGGCTGTACCTCCAGGCCGAAGAGGTGCTTCCCGTCCTCGCTCGAGGTGGAGACGTGGCGCACCTCGCCGAGCAGGCGGAGGGGCTCTCCGTCCTCCATCTCCAGCTCCAGGGGGAGGAAGAGGCCCGGGAAGACGAGCGCCTCCGGGCCACCGCGCAGACTCAGGCCGGAGAAGGAGAGCTCCACCACCGCGTGCTCTCTCGGCCCCAGCTCGCTCCACAGCGGGTGGAGGAAGCGGGCGCGCAGGCCGGGCGGGGCGGGGACACGCCGGTGCCAGCGGTGGCGCACCCTCCACAGGTGCTCCGGCAGCGGCGTCACCAGGTGCGCCCCTCGCGCCGCGGGGCCTGGCAGACTCATCCTCCAGAGGGCATTGTCTCCCTCCACCTCCACCATGTAGGGCGGCGTGCCCCATCCGGCCTCCGGCGAGGTGCAGCGCCAGTGCAGGAGGCCCCGTCCTGCGTCCA
>QKJM01000220.1 GCA_003249315.1 Archangium sp. | reverse complement strand
GGGCCTCCCCATCCATTGCCCTTATGGGCAACGCGCGCACAAGAAATACTCTAAATCCTGCAAGAGTCATCTGAGCAAGATTTCGAAGCAGCTACAAAAGGTCTTGGATTCAGGCAAGCCCCACAAGCTCAATGATCAGAACGTCGTCGCCATTCGGGATCAGATGAATCAATTGTCGGGAATCCTTTTGAAAAACATCAAGTCCATGCCGGCGGGCGAGTCGCTCGACAGGTAAGCACCATACATAATGTTCTCTTTCAGGATGGGTGCGTGATGCGCGACCATGATTTTCATATTCTCCAGGACTCGGACGACGAGCGCTTCTGCTCCATCGAGCACGACCCGGATGATGTCACTCAGAGCTGGCGACTCCATGAAGGGCTTCCCATGGGGGCTCACTTCCCGTCTGGCGCCAAGTATCAGATGGACAAACGAGCAGGAAACGTCGCTCCGGATTTCCTGCCCAACACACTGTCCTACCTCATCATCTCCTCCAAGGTGCGCGCCTTGTTCGAAAGAGTCGAGGTGAAGGACGTGGAGTACCTGCCCTTCGTCCTGCTGGACAAGAAGGGGAAGGTGGTCAGCGAGGATTACTGCATCGTCAACCCGCTGGGAGGGGTGGACTGTTTCGACGCCGAGCGCTCGGAGTTCGAGATGAGCGCCATGGAGCCCGAGCAGATCTTCGCCCTCGACAAGCTCAACCTGCGCACCGACGAGATTCCCGAGGACCGCAAGCTCTTCCGACTCCAGCAGATGCTCACGACATACATCATCCGCTCGGACCTCCTGGAGTTGCTGCGCAACGAGGGGGTGACCGGCTTCACCACCCTGGACCTCGACACCGACATCACCCCCTGACGTCCCACATCATGGACAAGAATGACCTCGGCCTCCTCCTCAAGTTCCTCCGCGGCCACAAAGCCTTGTCGCCAGGACGAGATGACAAGTAGGCTCGCGAGCGGACGACACGGAGCACGGAGGAGGACGACATGGGGAACACGGTAGGCGTCAACAAGCTGTCCGTCGTCACCAAGGACAGCGGCGGCGTGACAGTGGCCTTTCCGGATGTCTGCAAGACCCCCAGCCCCGGTGGACCCATCCCCATTCCCTACCCGAACATCGCCAGGTCCTCGGATACCGCCAAGGGCAGCAAGGACGTCTCGGTGGAGGGCAATCCGGTCTGCGTGAAGGACTCGCACTTCAGCACCAGCACCGGGGACGAAGCCGGAACGGCCGGGGGCGGAGTCGCCTCGAGCAAGACAAAGGGCAAGGCGGAGTTCGTCAACTACTCCTTCGACGTGAAGATTGAAGGCAAGAATGTTGCTCGGGCCTTGGACCTGATGCTGCACAACGACAGGAACACTCCTCCGACACCGTTGATGCAGGGCCCCGTCATCGCCCTGGGCAAGAAGGTGGAGGAGCCCGAGTGCCTCCTGTGCGAGGAACATCTCTGAACGGCCCCCCGCACCAGCAACCTCCCTGGTGGGACCTCGCCGAGGAGCACCTGTCGGAGGCGACCTTCCTGTGGAGCAAGTGGGAGCAGTCTCTCGTCTCACCGCGCTTCACCCCCAAGGAAGCCGCCGATCGCGAGGAGCGGCTGCGAGCACACCTGGATGGGCTCATCCTCGGTGGTGCCGTGGTCGCCGAGCGACTGCTGAAACCCGCGCTCTGGGAGGAGGATCCGTTCCTCGTGGCGACCGCGTCCCTGGCCCTGCTCGACGGAGGGCACCCTCCCGACGTACTGCTGGCCACGGTCAGCCAGGAGGCCCAGGCACGAACGGCGGGGCTCCAACGCGCCCTCGAGCTGAGCGAGCAGGAGGAACTCCCCTCTCGACTGCTGGCAGAACTACCTCGCAGCCCGCCCCCTGTGCAGGCGTGCATCCTGGGCGCACTCGCGGCCCGAGGGCTCGAGCCAGGAGCCGTGCTGGAGAAACTCCTATCAAGCCCCGAGCCCGTCGTTGTCTCGCAAGCACTGAAGGCCGCGAGAAGGAACCCTAGCCGTACCGTATGGGAGCGGGTACGGCGTCTGCTCGACTCGCCCGTGCCAGCCATCCAGGCGGAGGCACTGGAGACGGGCATGGTGCTGGGCCTGCGTGACGCCTGGACAGCCTGTCAGCGGCTCAGCAGGGAGGGGGGAGCCATCGGCCAGCGGGCAAGGCTGTTGTTGGCGCTGGGGGGCGAGGCATCCGACCTGCGTGTGCTGCTGGAGCAGCTCGACATGCCAGAGCCGAGGGAGGGCGTCCTCTGGGCTCTGGGCTTCAGTGGGAGGGTGATGGCCGCGGAGGCCTGTCTGGAGCTGCTGGATGCACCGAACTCGCGGGTGGCCCGACTGGCGGGCGAAGCCTTTCGCGCCATCACCGGGCTCGTGTTGGAGGAGAACCACACCCCGAGCGAGCCAGGAGACGACGAGGACGAGGAGGACCCTTCCGAGGAAGAGCAGGAGGTGATGCTCGTCCTTCGGCCGGAGGATGAGTTGCCCCTCGCCGACGCCTCGGCGGTGCGAGCCTGGTGGAGCAAGGCCCGGAGCCGCTTCGACCCGACGGTGCGTTACCTCCACGGCAAGCCGGCGAGGCTGGATGCATTCCTGGAGGTGCTCCAAGAGGGGCCGATGCGCCGCCACCACGTCCTGGGGTTGGAACTCGCCATCCGCAGCCGAGGGAGGTTCCTGCCGCAGACGCGCACGGGCTGGCGGCGGAGTGCGCACCGCCTGGAAGAGATTCGAGCCGGACGGGGCATCGAATCGTTCCTCCCATTCAAGCACCTGTGCCAGCAGGGCTGAGTCCCGAGCCCGGCTACAGCTTCAGGTTCCTCAACCGGAGCGCGTTCCCAATCACCGACACCGACGAGAGGCTCATCGCCGCCGCGGCGATCATCGGGCTCAGCAACAGGCCGAAGACGGGGTAGAGCACCCCCGCCGCCACCGGCACCCCCAGCGAGTTGTAGATGAAGGCGAAGAACAGGTTCTGCCGGATGTTCCTCAACGTCCCCCGGCTCAGCTTGCGCGCCCGGGCAATCCCTCGCAGGTCGCCCTTCACCAGCGTCACCGCCGCGCTCTCCATGGCGATGTCCGTCCCCGTCCCCATGGCGATGCCCACGTTCGCCTGAGCCAGCGCCGGCGCATCGTTCACCCCGTCGCCCGCCATCGCCACCATGCGGCCCTCGGCCTGGAGCTTCTTCACCACGTCGCCCTTCCCCTCCGGCAACACCTCCGCCACCACGTCGTCGATACCCAGCCGCCTCGCCACCGCCTCCGCCGTGGTGCGGCTGTCCCCCGTCAGCATCACCACCTTCACGCCCTCGCGGTGCAGCTCCGCCAGCGCCTCCGCCGTCGTCTCCTTCACCGGGTCCGCCACCCCCACCAGCCCCGCCGGCTTCCCGTCCACCGACACGAACATCACCGTCTGCCCGTCACGCCGCAGCTCCTCCGCGCGCTGACGCAGCGTCCCCGCCTCCACACCCAGCGCCTCCATCATCGCCAGGTTGCCCAGCGCCACCTCCGCGCCCTCCACACGCCCCGTCACCCCCTTGCCCGTCACCGAGCGGAAGCCCTCCACCGCCGTCAGCACCGCGCCGCGCTCCTCCGCCCCCTTCACCACCGCCTCCGCCAGCGGGTGCTCGCTTCCCCGCTCCAGGCTCGCCGCCAGGCGCAGCAGCCGCGCCTCGTCCATCCCCTCCACCACCTCCACCGACACCAGCCGTGGCTTGCCCTCCGTCAGCGTCCCCGTCTTGTCCACCACCAGCGTGTCCACCTTCTCCAGCAGCTCCAGCGCCTCCGCGTCACGGATGAGCACCCCCACCCCCGCCCCCTTCCCCGTCCCCACCACCACCGACATCGGCGTGGCCAGCCCCAACGCACACGGGCACGCGATGATGAGCACCGCCACCGCGTTCACCAGCCCGTAGGCCAGCGCCGGCTCGGGCCCGAAGAAGGCCCACACGAGGAAGGTGATGATGGAGAGGGTGATGACCGTCGGGACGAACCAGGAGGCCACCACGTCCGCCAGCCGTTGAATCGGTGCCCGCGAGCGCTGCGCCTCGCTCACCCGCTGGACGATGCGCGCCAGCAGCGTGTCCCGCCCCCCCCGCTCCGCCCTCATCACCAGGCCACCCGTCCCATTCACCGTCCCACCCGTCACCCGCGCCCCCTCCGCCCTCTCCACGGGAATGGACTCGCCCGTCACCATCGACTCGTCCACCGAGCTCGTCCCCTCCAGCACCACCCCATCCACCGGCACCTTCTCGCCCGGCCGCACCCGCAGCCTGTCCCCCACCCGCACCCTGTCCAGCGAGATGTCCTCCTCGACGCCATCCTCGCGAATCCGCCGCGCCACCGCCGGCGCCAGGCTCAGCAGCGCTCGCAGCGCCCCCGAGGTGGCCCGCCTCGCCTTCAGCTCCAGCACCTGCCCCAGCAGCACCAGCGTGATGATGACGCCCGCCGCCTCGAAGTACACCGGCGCCGCCTCTCCGTGCGCCACGAAGTCCCGCGGCAACAGCCCTGGCGCCACCGTGGCCACCACGCTGAAGAGGTACGCCGCCCCCGTCCCCACCGCGATCAGCGTGAACATGTTGGGGCTGCGGTTCTTCACCGAGGCCCAGCCCCGCTCGAAGAAGGGCAACCCGCCCCACAGCACCACCGGCGTCGCCAGCAGCAACTGCACCCACGCCAGCACCCGCGCGGAGAACATCCGCTGCACCGGCTGGCCTGGAATCATCTCCGACATGCCCAGGAACAGCAGCGGCAACGTCAGCGCCGCGCACACCCAGAACCGCCGCGTCATGCTCAGCAGTTCGGGGTCCGGCTCGTCCCCCGGCAGCACCGTGCGCGGCTCCAGCGCCATCCCACACAGGGGACAGGCCCCTGGCTCCTCCTCCACCACCTCCGGATGCATCGGGCACACCCACTCGGTGCGCGCCGTCGTCACCGGCTGCTCGGGCTCCAGCGCCATCCCGCACTTGGGGCAGGGCACCGGCTTCTCCTCCCGCACCTCCGGATCCATCGGGCACACCCACACCGAACCCGGCGCCGCCTCCTCCGGCTCAGGCCGCGGCTCCAGGTACTTCCCCGGCTCCGCGGCGAAGCGCTCCCGGCAGCGCGGGTTGCAGAAGTAGTACGTCTGCCCCTCGTGGGTGTGCGTGCCCCCCTTGGGCGCGTTCGGGTTCACCGTCATCCCGCACACCGGATCCTTCGGGAGGTACTTCTCCGGCTCCGCGGCGAAGCGCTCCCGGCAGCGCGGGTTGCAGAAATGGAAGGTCTGCTCCTTCCAGGTGAAGCTGCCTCCCTTGGCGTTCTTCGGATCCACCTTCATCCCGCAGACGGGATCCAACACCTTCCCCTCTTCGCTGGGGGGAGGGCCAGTCGGGTGGTCGGCCTGGGAATCGTTCGTGTGGGTGTGTTGGTGGGCCATGAGGGTCGGCTCCTTTCGCCCCGGCTTACGGAGCACCCGTCAGACCCTTACAGTGGTCATCCTCCCGGCTCCGCTGCGCCCCCCCCTCGTACCCTCTGCACCCTGCCCGTCAAGCAGGCGTCTCGCAGCCCCCGCCCGGCTTCCCGCAGGAGCAGTCAAGGCAGCCATGAGCCGCGCAGGTGCCACAGCTCCGCTCCAACTGCTTCTTGAGCGCCTGGCGCGCCCGGTGGAGCCGCACCCCCGCGTTGTTGGCGGTGATTCCGGACTCGCGGGCCACCTCCGGTACGCTGCGTCCCTCCAAGTCCACCTGGCGGAGGATTTCCGCGTACTCGGGCTTGAGCCCCGGCAGCAGCTCGTGGAGGCAGGCGCAGACGGTCTCCTTCAGCTCGGGGTCCGGCCCCAACTCGGTGGCCTCGAGGGCCTCGCGCTCCAGCGCCCGGCCCTCTGCCGCCCGCCGCCGATAGTGGTCCACCAGCGCGTTGCGCAGCAGCCGGTAGAACCAGGCGACCGCTCCCTCTCCCTCCTGTAGCTCGCCCCCCTTCTCCAGCGTCCGCACATAGGCCGCCTGGAGGATTTCCTCGGCGACGGCCCTGCTCCCCACCCGCTGCTCCAGGAAGGCCAGGAAGCGTCGGTGGTTGCGCACCAGCGCTTCCACGATGGGCGGATTCAAGACTTCCTCCGGGAGAAGGTCGGGGTGAGGGACGACACCTCCTCTTGTACCAGCGTAACCCCTGTAAGTCCGGGGGATGTGGCCCCGGGACGGCAGGCGCCCCGTTGGCCTCGTTGGAGGCTTGCGGCAAGGATGCAGCATCCGGCGCCACTCGGTTCCCGAGCTGCCGCACCTGGTTACCGTCCTCGCTGCCGACCCCGATCTATCAGGTCGACCCGAGAATGGTGACCTACCCGATGAGGCTCCTTCCCCCTGGCCGCCCCCCATGTTACTAGTTGGATGCGCACACCAAGTAACCACTGGGAGTGTGGACCCGGCACACTCCCCGCAACTACGAGGATCACATGGCCGCATCCCCGAGACCC